>NZ_LZKD01000275.1:0-16019 GCF_001668695.1 Mycobacterium sp. E2497 | reverse complement strand
AGGAGAAGCTCCTCGAGCTGCTGCCCAACCGGGTCATCACCGACTCCATCGGCTCCTCGGAGACCGGATTCGGCGGCACCAGCATCGTTGCGAAGGACGCGCCGCACGCCGGCGGCCCGCGCGTGACCATCGACCACCGCACCGTCGTGCTCGACGAAGAGGGCAACGAGGTCACGCCCGGCTCCGGCGTGCGCGGCTTCATCGCCAAGAAGGGCAACATCCCGGTCGGCTATTACAAGGACGAGAAGAAGACCGCCGAGACGTTCAAGACCATCAACGGGGTGCGCTACGCGATTCCCGGCGACTGGGCGCTCGTCGAGGAGGACGGCACCGTGACGATGCTGGTGCCGCCGAATCCGGTCTCCGAGGAGCCGATGGAGTCGGTGATGACCCGGTTGGGCAGCAGCTCGAGGAGCTTCTCCTTGATGCTCGGCGAGAACAGCGCGGCCGTGCTGGCGAGAAGGAACAGCGACGACAGGTCGTAGTCGTGGTCGGTGTCGAGCGCGTCGAGCAGCGGTCGCGCCATCGCGTCGCCGGTGAAGAACAGCAGGTTCACCTTGTGCTCGTGGATGGTGCGCCATACCTCTTCGGCGTTGAACTCCGGTGCGAGCACGGTGGTTTGGCCCGAGAAGATCGACATCCAGGTGGCCGACTGGGTGGCGCCGTGGATCATCGGCGGGATCGGGTACCGGACCATGGGCGGGTTGGCGGCTGCGGCCTTGGCCAGGTCGTACTCGTCCTCGACGAATTGCCCTGTGGCGAAGTCGGTTCCGCCGAAGAGCACCCGGTAGATGTCCTCGTGGCGCCACATCACGCCCTTGGGGAAGCCGGTGGTGCCGCCCGTGTACAGCAGGTAGATGTCGTCCTCGCTGCGGTCACCGAAGTCGCGCTCGGGCGAGCCCTGGGCGATCGCCTCGTAGAACTCCACACCGCCGTAGCGCTGGTAGTCGTTGTCGGAGCCGTCCTCGATGACCAGGATGGTTTTGACGTTGGGGGTGTCCGGCAGCACGTTGGCCACCCGGTCGGAGTACTGGCGCTCATGGACCAGGGCGACCATGTCGGAGTTGTCGAACAGGTAGCGGAGCTCGCCCTCGACGTAGCGGTAGTTGACGTTCACCAGAATGGCGCCCGCCTTGACGATGCCGAGCATTGCGATGACGATCTCGATGCGATTGCGGCAGTACAGCCCGACCTTGTCGTCCTTTTTCACCCCCTGGTCGATCAGGTAGTGGGCCAGGCGGTTGGCCTTCTCCTCCAGCTGGGCGTAGGTCAGCTTCTCGTCGCCGCAGATCAGGGCGACACGGTCCGGCACAGCGTCGATGGCGTGCTCTGCGAGATCGGCAATATTCAGGGCCACGGCCACCAAATTAGAACGTGTTACATTTCTTGACAAGCTCATGCCCCTCGTCGACGGAAAGGCGGTAGCCGTGGCACCGGCCCCAGCAAACGAGCAGTCCGGCCCCTCCGAAGCAGACGCGCTGGTGGAACAGCGGGGTCACACCCTCATCGTCACGTTGAACCGGCCGCACGCCCGCAATGCCCTGAGCACCGAAATGATGGAAATCATGGTGCAGGCCTGGGACCGCGTCGACAACGATCCGGACATCCGCTGCTGCATCCTGACCGGGGCCGGAGGGTACTTCTGCGCCGGTATGGACCTCAAAGCGGCAACCAAGAAGCCGCCGGGTGAGTCGTTCAAGGACGGCAGCTACGACCCGTCGCGAATCGACGCTTTACTCAAGGGCCGCCGGCTGACCAAGCCGCTCATCGCGGCCGTCGAGGGGCCCGCCGTCGCGGGCGGCACCGAGATCCTGCAAGGCACCGACATCCGCGTCGCAGGCGAAAGCGCCAAGTTCGGCATCTCGGAGGCCAAGTGGAGCCTGTACCCGATGGGCGGGTCGGCCGTGCGGCTGGTGCGGCAGATCCCCTACACGGTCGCCTGCGATCTCCTGCTGACCGGCCGGCACATCACCGCCGCCGAGGCCAAGGAGATGGGGCTGATCGGGCATGTGGTGCCCGACGGGCAGGCGCTGTCCAAGGCGCTCGAGATCGCAGAGGTGATCGCCAATAACGGGCCTCTAGCCGTGCAGGCCATCCTGCGGGCGATCCGCGAGACCGAGGGCATGCACGAGAACGAGGCGTTCAAGATCGACACCCAGATCGGCATCAAGGTCTTCCTGTCGGACGACGCCAAGGAAGGGCCGCGGGCGTTCGCCGAGAAGCGCAAGCCCAACTTCCAGAACAAGTAGCCCTCTTCTCTGCGCCGAGCGTGAACTGAGGGCCACTTTTCGACCGATTTTTCGCCGTGACGTCACGTTCGGCGCTTGTCAGTCCCCCGCGCCACACTGCCGGCATGCGGGAACCATTCATCGGCAGCGAGGCGCTGGCATCGGGCGCACTGACGCGATACCGGTTGCGCAGCCGATTCGTCGCGCTGCATCCGGACGTCTACGTCCAACGCGACACCGATCTCACCGCCGTCACGCGCGCCCACGCCGCATGGTTGTGGTCACGGCGGCGCGGCGTGGTCGCGGGACAGTCCGCTGCGGCATTGCACGACGCCAAGTGGGTCGATAATCGCGGCCCGGCTCAGTTGGTGTACGAACACCGTCGTCCACCGGCCGGAATCTGCACCTGGTCGGAGAGGGTCTCCCCCGACGAAATCCAGTTGATCGGCGGAATACCGGCAACCACCTCGGCACGCACCGCTTTCGACCTTGCCTGCCGGAATCCGACAGGAAAGGCAGTCGCAGCCATCGATGCGCTGGCCCGGGCAACCAGGCTGAATGTCGAGCAGGTCCAACGACTCGCGGAACGCTACAAAGGTCATCGCAACATCCGGCGGGCCCGGCGCACGCTGGCACTCGTCGACGCGGGCGCGGAATCCCCGCGTGAGACGTGGCTGCGGCTGCTGCTCATCGAGGCCGGTTATCCGCGGCCGCGTACCCAGATTCCGGTCTACGGCGAATACGGCGAGCTCGTCGCGGTCCTCGACATGGGTTGGGAGGACGTCAAACTGGCCGTCGAATACGAAGGCGACCACCATAGATCTGACCGAAGACAGTTCAATAAGGACATTCGGCGCGCGGAGTCCCTCACAGAGGCGAGTTGGACGGTCGTCCGCGTGACCGCGGAAGACACGCCGGGCGGCATCGTCGCCCGAGTATCGGCCGCTTGGACCCGCCGAATGTGAACTCATGGCGACTTTCGGCCGATTTTCTCGCCCTCAGATCACACTCGGCGCAACCGAAGCACCGAAAGCGGCTTGCCCGGCCCTACTCCAGCGGCGCGCTCGGCGTGAACGCCACCGGCATCTTCTCCAGGCCGGACACAAAGTTGGCCGGCCGCAGGGGCAGGTCGGCGTCGGAGGCCAGCCGCATGTCGGGCAGCCGTTGCAGCAGGCGCGTCTGCATGATCGACAGCTCCAGCCGGGCAAGCTGGTTACCGAGGCAGAAGTGCGTCCCGAACCCGAAGGCCAGGTGGTTGTTCGGGTAGCGCTCGATGTTGAAGGTTTCCGGCTCGTCGAACACCTTCTCGTCGAAGTTGGCCGACTCGAACAGCAGGATCATCTTCTCGCCCTGGTGCAGCTGGGTGCCGTGGAATTCGGTGTCGGCCGTGATCGTGCGTGCCATGTTCTTCACGGGCGCGGTCCAGCGGAGCATCTCTTCGATCGCGTTGGGCAGCAGGCTCAGATCGGCCGCCAGGCGCCGGTGCTGATCGGGGTGCAGCAGAACTTGGCGCGTCCCGCCGGACAACGTGTGGCGGGTGGTCTCGTCGCCGCCGATCAGCAGGAGCAGGACCTCGGTGACGATCTGGTGGTCCTCGAGCCGTGAGCCCTCCACCTCAGCGTGCACCAGAACGCTGACCAGGTCGTCGGTCGGTTCGGACTTGCGGGCCTCGATCATCCCCATCATGTATTGGCTGTAGGCCGCGAAGGCGTCCATGGTGACCTGGACGTCCGCTTCGGCCGCGGTGCTGCTCAACGCGCCGACCAGGTCGTCGGACCACTTGAGGAACATCGTGCGCTCTTCGGGCCGCACGCCGAGCATGTCACCGATGACGGCCATCGGCAGCGGCGCCGCCAGATCCCAGACGAAGTCACACTCGCCGCGTTCACACACCGCGTCGATCAGCGTGTCGCACAGCGAAACGATCTTGGATTCCAGGTCTTTCACCCGCTTGCGGGTGAAGCCGGAGTTGACGAGCTTGCGGCGCAAGAGGTGTTGCGGGTCGTCCATCTCGATCATCATCTCGACCCCCGGCTGGTCGGGGCGGATGCCGCCGGCGTTGGAGAACAGCTCGGGGTTGCGCTCGGCGTCGATCACCGCCTGATACGTCGAGGCCGCGGCTAATCCGTTGCGATCCCGGAAGACCGGCTCGTTCTCGCGCATCCACTTGTAGACGGGCCGGGAGTCACCGGCGTAGAAGGTGCCGTCGGTGAGGTCGACGTCGGGTTTGGTCTTCAACTCGCTGGCGGTCATGAGATCTCCTGGGCATCACCGAAGGACATTTGGACGTGGTCGACAGAGCTGGACATCAGGGCACGCTTTGGAAGGCCGAGCGCCGCAAGCTCTTTCGAGTACGGATGATCACCGAGTCGGACGCTCACGCCGCCGAACCGAGTGCGCACTCCGTCCAGGGTGTGTTCGAAGGCGGTTTCGCGGGTGATTCCGTCGCGGTGGGAGTAGGTGCGCTGGGATTGCCGGCGCGGGGTCAGCCGGAACGGCAGCCCGCGACGGAAATCCATGCCGATCACCGATTGACCGTCGATGCTGAGATCGAAACCGAACTGAGGACCCTCTCGAACGGTGAAGTCACCCATCACCTTCGGGTAGCCCCAGATCTTGGTCCCCGCTTCCAGGGTGAACGCCTGGTCGACGGGAAGGTGGTGGATGAAGGCGCCGGCCGACTGGAGGGCGCGGGGTCCGCTTGCCGTCGATCCGGGTGGGTTGACCATCACGCTGGTGCCGAACTCGTGATACCGGCCCAGGTCGCCGTCGAGGTAGTGCATCAGCATCAGGACGACGATCGCGCGGCCGGGAAGGTAGCGGCAGACCCGCAGCCCGCTGTAGTCGATCATCCGCTGCGCGGCATCGGCGTCGACCGAGAACATCGCCATGTGCTGATTTGCCTGGCGGATCTTCACCGGCATCGTGAGTACCGTGCCCGCGATGGTGTGCTGCGAGGCTGTCATCCGGCCAATCTAGAACGCGTTCTAATCCTCTGGCAAGGATCGGCTAGACCAGCGTGGCGAGCTCCCTGATCTGCGCCTCGTTGCGCCCGTTGACCACCATCATGGTCACGCCGGCGGCCTCCCAGACCTTGACCTGCTCACGGACGTAGTTGATGTCGCCGACGATCGCGGCGTCGTCGACGACCTCGTCGGGGATGATCGAGGCGGCCTTGTCCTTCTGGTTGCTGCGGAACAGCTTGGTCACGTCGTCGACCACCTCGGCGTAGCCCATCCGGCGGTACACGTCGGCGTGGAAGTTGGTGTCCTCGGCGCCCATGCCGCCCATGTAGAGGGCCAGGTAGGGCTTCATGGCCGCGAAGGCGGCGGCGCGGTCGTCGGTGATGACGATGTTCGCGGTCGCGCAGATCTCGAAGTCCTCGCGGCTGCGCCGCGCACCGGGCCGGGCGAACCCCTCGTCGAGCCATTCGTTGTAGGTGTCGGCCATCCGCGGCGTGTAGAAGATGGGCAGCCAGCCGTCGCAGATCTCGGCGGCCAGCGCCACATTCTTCGGCCCCTCGGCGCCCAGCATGATCGGGATGTCGGGGCGCAACGGGTGGGTGATGGGCTTGAGCGCCTTGCCCAGACCCGTCGTCCCCTCCCCGGTCAGCGGCAGCGGGTAGTGCGGCCCGTCGCTGGTCACCGGCTTTTCCCGCGCCCACACCTGCCGCATGATGTCGATGTATTCGCGGGTGCGGGCCAGCGGCTTGGGGAACGGGCGCCCGTACCACCCCTCCACCACCTGCGGGCCGGAGACGCCGAGCCCGAGGATGTGCCGGCCCCCGGACAGATGGTCGAGCGTGAGCGCGGCCATCGCGGTCGCGGTCGGGGTGCGCGCGGACAGCTGGATCACCGAAGTGCCCAGCCGGAGCCGGCGCGTCGACGCACCCAGCCACGCCAGCGGCGTGTACGCGTCCGAACCCCACGCCTCGGCGGTGAAGACCGCGTCGAACGCGGCGTCCTCGGCCGCCGCGACGAGCTCCGCGTGATTCTCCGGCGGCTGAGCGCCCCAATACCCGAGCTGCAACCCCAGCTTCATGTCACTGAACCCTTCCGGCCGACCCGATGTTGAAACCGTTCTTAGAACCTGTTCTACTCGATGGCGTGACAGCCAGCTCGAGCAGCCCGACCTTGACGGATCACCCTGAGCCACCGCTCTCCGCGCCACTGACGTTGTCTTTCGACTACACCCGTTCGGTCGGCCCCACGCTAAGCAAGTTCTTCACCGCACTGCGTGAACGCCACATCCTCGGGGTGCGCGGATCCGATGGCAGGGTGCACGTACCGCCGGCGGAATATGACCCGGTCACCTACGAGCCGCTGGGCGAGATGGTACCGGTGTCCAGCGTCGGCACCGTCGTGTCCTGGACATGGCAACCGGAGCCGTTGCCGGGCCAGCCGCTGGACCGCCCGTTCGCCTGGGCGCTGATCAAGCTCGACGGCGCGGACACCCCGCTGCTGCACGCCGTGGATGCCGGCGAACCCAAGGCCATCAAGACCGGTTCGCGGGTGCACGTGCACTGGGTCGACGAGCCGGTGGGCGCCATCACCGACATCGCGTACTTCGCCCTCGGCGAGGAAGCCGAACCCGTGTCGGAACGGGCGGCGGGCGAACGAGACCCGGTGACCATGATCGTCACGCCGATCTCGCTGACGATTCAGCACACCGCCTCCCACGAGGAGAGCGCCTACCTGCGCGCCATCGCACAGGGCAAGCTGCTGGGCGCGCGCACCGGCGAAAAAGGGAAGGTCTACTTCCCGCCGCACGGCGCGGACCCGGCCACGGGCCAGCCCACCACCGAATTCGTCGAGTTGCCGGACAAGGGCACCGTGACGACGTTCGCGATCATCAACATCCCGTTCCAGGGCCAGCGCATCAAGCCGCCGTACGTGGCGGCCTACGTGCTGCTCGACGGGGCGGACATCCCGTTCTTGCATCTGGTCGCGGATATCGACGCGCACGAGGTGCGGATGGGCATGCGCGTGGAGGCGGTGTGGAAACCCCGTGAGGAATGGGGCTTTGGCATCGACAACATCGAGTACTTCCGGCCGACCGGGGAACCCGACGCCGACTACGACACCTACAAGCACCACCTGTAAAGGGCCTACGTATCAAATGAGCGCTCGCAACGTTGCGGTCGTCGGCTTCGCCCACGCCCCACACGTCCGCCGCACCGACGGCACCACCAATGGCGTCGAGATGTTGATGCCGTGCTTCGCCGAGCTCTACGAAGACCTCGGAATCACCAAGGCCGACATCGGCTTCTGGTGCTCGGGGTCGTCTGACTACCTTGCCGGGCGGGCGTTTTCGTTCATCTCGGCGATCGACTCGATCGGCGCCGTCCCGCCGATCAACGAATCACACGTCGAGATGGACGCGGCCTGGGCCCTCTACGAGGCCTACATCAAGCTGCTGACCGGTGAGGTCGACACCGCGCTGGTGTACGGCTTCGGGAAATCCTCGGCCGGAATCCTGCGGCAGATCCTGTCGCGGCAGACCGACCCGTACACGGTGGCGCCGCTGTGGCCGGACTCGGTGTCAATCGCGGGGCTGCAGGCCAGAATCGGGCTCGACACCGGGAAGTGGAGCGAAGAGCAGATGGCGCGTGTCGCCTTCGATTCCTTCGCGAATGCCCGCCGGGTCGACAATGTGGAGGGCTCGATCAGCGTCGCGGAGTTGCTCGAAAGGCCGTTCTTCGCCGAACCGCTGAGGCGCCACGACATCGCGCCGATCACCGACGGCGCCGCCGCCATCGTGCTGGCGGCCGGCGACCGGGCGAAAGAGCTTCGCGAAAACCCCGCCTGGATCACGGGAATCGAGCACCGCATCGAAAGCCCGTCGCTGGGCGCGCGTGACCTCACCGAATCGGCCTCGACCAAGGCTGCGGCTCAGGCGGCCACGGGCGGCAGGACCGACAAGCTCGACGTCGCCGAGATCTGCGCGCCCTTCACCCACCAGCACCTGATCATCGCCGACGCCATCCGGATACCGGGGCCGACCAAGGTCAATCCGTCGGGCGGCGCGCTGGCCGCCAACCCCATGTTCGTCGCCGGCCTCGAGCGTATCGGCTTTGCGGCGCAACACATCTGGAACGGGTCAGCCGAGCGGGTCCTCGCGCACGCAACCAGCGGTCCCGCGTTGCAACAGAACCTGGTCGCGGTCATGGAAGGAAAGAACTGATGGCCGGTGCAGGGCCCAACCTCGCCGCGGTACTCGGTACCGGACAAACGAAGTACGTCGCGAAGCGACAAGACGTCTCGATGAACGGCCTGGTGCGCGAGGCGATCGACCGTGCGCTGGCCGACTCCGGCTCCACCTTCGACGACATCGACGCCGTCGTCGTCGGCAAGGCTCCTGATTTCTTCGAGGGCGTCATGATGCCGGAGCTGTTCATGGCGGACGCCATGGGGGCCACCGGCAAGCCGCTGATCCGGGTGCACACCGCGGGTTCGGTCGGCGGGTCCACCGGGGTGGTGGCCGCCAGCCTGGTGCAATCCGGGAAGTACCGGCGCGTCCTGGCGATGGCCTGGGAGAAGCAGTCGGAGTCAAACGCCATGTGGGCGTTGTCGATTCCGGTCCCCTTCATCAAACCGGTCGGCGCCGGCGCGGGCGGGTATTTCGCACCCCACGTGCGGTCATACATCCGCCGTTCGGGCGCACCGTTGAACATCGGCGCCATCGTGGCCGTCAAGGATCGGCTCAACGGGGCCCGCAATCCGCTGGCCCATCTCCACCAGCCCGACATCACCGTCGAGAAGGTGATGCAGTCGCCGATGCTGTGGGACCCCATCCGCTACGACGAGACCTGCCCGTCGTCCGACGGTGCCGCCGCGGTCGTGATCGGCAATGAAGAGGCGGCCGAAGCGCGTCTGGCACAGGGACAACCGGTGGCCTGGATCCACGCGACCGCGCTGCGCACCGAGCCGCTGCAGTTCGCCGGCCGTGACCAGGTCAGCCCGCAGGCCGGGCGGGACGCGGCCGCCGCGCTGTGGAAGGCGGCCGGGATCACCAGCCCGATCGACGAGATCGACGCCGCCGAGATCTACGTGCCGTTCTCGTGGTTCGAGCCGATGTGGTTGGAAAACCTCGGTTTTGCGCCCGAGGGCGAGGGCTGGAAGCTCACCGAAGCCGGCGAGACGGCGATCGGCGGGCGGCTGCCGGTCAATCCCTCCGGCGGTGTGTTGTCGTCGAATCCGATCGGCGCCTCGGGCCTGATCCGGTTCGCCGAGGCGGCCATTCAGGTGATGGGCAAGGGTGGCGATCACCAGGTGCCCAACGCGCGCAAGGCCTTGGGGCACGCCTACGGTGGCGGCTCGCAGTACTACTCCATGTGGGTGGTCGGCGCGGACAAACCCGCGCCCGAAAAAGTCCGCTCGTGACCAGCCGGCGACGATGCAGCGGGGGCACCCCCACCCGCGAGGCGGCGAGGGGGACGCAGCGATGAGGTGGGGGTACCTCCCGCTTGCGGGGGAGAGCGGCGCCGATGGCTGAGCACCCCGCGCACGAGGCCGGCCGGCGCTCGCGCGAGGCGGTCATCGCCAGGGACAAAGACGCGTGGCTGGCGGTGTTCGCCGACGACGCCATCGTGGAGGACCCGATCGGGCCATCGGCCTTCGACCCCGAGGGCAAGGGCCATCGGGGTCGCGATGCGATCTCGGCGTTCTGGGACAAGGCCATTGCGCCCACGACCAGGATCGAGTTCGTCTTCCGCGACACCTATCAGTGCGGCAACGAGGAAGCCAACGTCGGGCACATCCTCATCACCCATGGCGACTACCAGGTGACCGCGGAAGGCGTCTTCACGTACAAGGCCAACGACGAGGGCAAGATGACCGCCCTGCGCGCGTACTGGGAGATGGACCGCGCGGCCGCGTCGGCTCGAAAGGTCTAGAGCGGCTCGAGCCCGGCCAGGTGCCGCTGCGCCAGTTCGCGATACGCCTGCGGATTCACCTTGACCCACATCTCCGCGCCCGTTCCGGCAACCGGGCCCTTGATCTGCGCCGGCGCGCCGACCGCCAGCATCCCGGCCGGGATCTGCGTGCCGGCAGTCACCAGCGAGTGGGCCGCGATCAGGCTGCGCGCACCGATCACCGCGCCGTCGAGGACGGTGGCATGGTTGGCGATCAGAGCTTCGGACCCGACGTGCACCCCGTGGATGCAACACATGTGCGCCACTGTGGCGCCGGGGCCGATGTCGACCGGGATGCCGGGCGGCGCGTGCAACACCGACCCGTCCTGCACGTTGGCGCCCTCCCGCACCACGATGGGCCCGTAATCGCCGCGTAGCACGGTGTTGAACCACACCGAGGCGCCGGCCTCGACGACAACGTCGCCGATCAGGGTGGCGGTGGGGGCCACGAACGCGGTGGGATCGACCCGCGGCGCCCGCCCCTCGAAAGCAAACAGCGGCATCGTCTAGATATACCCCGCGCGCGCATGCCCGTCGGGAAAGCCCAGCCAGACTCGCCGTCATTGCGCGCCCCCACCGCAAAACTGTAACGTGTTCTAGTTAGAGGGCTCGCGACTTGGAGGTGACAGGTGAGTACCGACACCAAAGCGGTCGGCATCCGGGAGATCGACCCGGGTGCGCTGCCGACGAGGTATGCGCGCGGCTGGCACTGCCTGGGCGTCGCGAAGGACTTCCAGGACGGTAAGCCGCACTCGGTCGAGGCGTTCGGCACCAAGCTGGTCGTGTTCGCCGACTCTCAGGGGGACCTGAAGGTGCTGGACGGCTACTGCCGGCACATGGGCGGTGACCTGTCAGAGGGCACCATCAAAGGCGACGAGGTGGCCTGCCCGTTCCACGACTGGCGCTGGGGCGGTGACGGCCGCTGCAAGCTGGTGCCGTACGCCAAGCGCACGCCCAAGACGGCGCGCACCCGCTCCTGGACGACCGATGTGCGCGGCGGCCTCCTCTTCGTCTGGCATGACCACGAACAGAATCCGCCGGACCCCGCCGTCCGGATTCCCGATATTCCCGAAGCGGCCAGCGACGAGTGGACCGAATGGCGGTGGAACCGCATCCTCATCGAGGGGTCGAACTGCCGCGACATCATCGACAACGTCACCGACATGGCGCACTTCTTCTACATCCATTTCGGTTTGCCCACCTACTTCAAGAACGTTTTCGAGGGTCATATCGCGTCGCAGTACCTGCACAACGTGGGCCGGCCGGACGTCAACGACTTGGGCACCTCCTACGGCGAAGCGCACCTCGACTCGGAGGCGTCCTACTTCGGGCCGTCGTTCATGATCAACTGGCTGCACAACAGCTACGGGGGCTACAAGGCCGAGTCGATCCTGATCAACTGCCACTACCCGGTGACGCAGAACTCCTTCATGCTGCAGTGGGGAGTCATTGTCGAAAAGCCCAAGGGCATGGACGAAGCGATGACCGACAAGCTGTCGCGGGTGTTCACCGAAGGTGTCAGCAAGGGGTTCCTGCAGGACGTCGAGATCTGGAAGCACAAGACCCGCATCGACAACCCCCTGCTGGTCGAAGAAGATGGCGCCGTCTATCAGTTGCGCCGCTGGTATCAGCAGTTCTATGTCGATGTCGCCGACATCCAGCCGGAAATGGTGGAACGCTTCGAGATCGAAGTGGACACCACGCGCGCCAACGAGTACTGGAACGCCGAGGTCGAAGAGAACCTGAAGGCCAAAGAGACCGAAGACGTTCCCGCGGACCAGCACTGACGCCCATGCCCGACGATCAGCCGGCAGTTCCTGACGTCGATCGGCTCGCTCGGTCGATGTTGTTGCTGCACGGCGACGGCCACGATCACGACGACAAGCCCGCCCGCGACGGCGGCTCTGGATCATGGTCGAAGTCACGGGATTTCAGCAATGATCCGCAACGCGCCGCGGCCGTTGCCGAGGCCAGCCGCGCCGACCGGGAGCGCTACCTCAGCTCGGGGCTGCTGCCGGTGGACTGCCGGTTCTGCCATGTCACGGTCACCGTGCGCAGGCTCGGCCCGGGCCACACCGCGGTGCAGTGGAACACCGAGGCATGGCAGCGCTGCGCGCACTTCACCGAGGTGCGCAACTCCGGTGGTGATACCGCACGCACCCGCTCATGTCCCAAATTGAGCGACAGCATCGAGCATGCCGTCGCCGAAGGGTATCTGGGCGAGCCGGCGCCCGAAGAGGACTGATCTCTACAGCCCGGCGAACCGCTCCTTTACCTCGTCGGCGGTAAGCCCATAGTCGGCCAGCGAGTACTTGTGCTTCGGGGCTCGGGCACCGGTCTGACTCTCGGCGTGGCTGTCTTCCATGGCCTTTCGGGCCTCATCGGTCAGCGTCAGGCCGAAGTGACCGTACACGTTGGCGACCGTTTTGAGCGGGTCGTCGATCAGATCGCGATAGTCGACATCGTAGAACTGAGCCGGGTTGTACTTGGCGCGTGCGCTATTGAACTGCCGTAGGCCACGCGACCAGGTTTCCATTGCATCAGCACCGATCTGGGCGCCGGAGAAGGTCGTCGACCAGCCCTCGGCGGTGTGCTGCGCCAACGAACACATCGACGCCATGATCGTTTCTACCGGCCGGTGCGTCTGGATCACCATCGCGTCAGGATAGGTCGCCATCAACGCGTCCAGCGCGAACAGGTGGCTGGGATTTTTGAGAACCCAACGCTTTTCGACGTCGTTGAGCCCGATCAGCTGCAGGTTGCGGCGGTGCCGCTGATAGGACGGCGTCCAGTCCTGCCGCGACAGCCACTGCGAATAGGTTGGCAGGTGCGACAGCGTCTCGTAGGACACCGAATGCACCGACTGTCGCAGTAACTGCCAGCACTCTTCCAGTTCGTAAGCTGCCATGAAGTGCAGGCCGGTGTAGTCCGGATTCTCCTCATGCGCCTGGTTGAATTGCGCGTTCAGCTGGCTGTACCACGGATTTGAGTCCCAGGTGTCGCGCGGCGGCCGTGGTTGCGGGAACTCGGCCAACCACAGGTGCAGGCCCTGATGAACCGGATCCGCGCCGAGCAGGCGGTGCAAGATCGTGGTGCCGGTGCGCGGCAATCCGGTGACGAAGATCGGCCGTTCGATCGCGACGTCGGCGTGCTGCGGGTACTGCTTCCATGCGGACTCGGAGAACAGCCTGGCGACCAGCGCTCCGCGCAGAAAGAACCGATTCATCTTGCTGCCCAACGGAGTCAAGCCCGCGTCGCGCCGGTAGGACTCCAGCAGCACCCCCAGCGCCTCGCGGTAGTTGTCGTCGTCGACGCCGAAGTCGTCGAGCCCAACGAGCTTGGTGGCCGACGCGTGCATGTCCTCAACGGTGCCGACGTCCGTGCGCTCTGCCATTAGGTGTGGTACTCCCCGCAGTTGACGTCCAAGGTCTGCCCGGTGATGCCGCTGGACAGGTCGCTGGCCAGGAAAAGGATCGCCGAGGCCACCTCGTCCTCGGTGGGCAGGCGCTTCAGGTCGGAGTTCGCCGCGGTGGCGGCGTAGATCTGCTCGGCCGTGGTGCCGTACTTGCCGGCCTGGTGGTTGAAGTAGCCCTGCAGAGTGTCGCCCCAGATATATCCGGGCGCAACGGAATTGACCCGGATCCCCTGCTCGCCCAGTTCGGTCGCCAACGAATGTGACATGGCCAGCAGCGCGGACTTCGCCATCTTGTAGGCGCCGTACTTCGCCTGCGAATGCCGGAGCACCATGGAGTTGACGTTGACGATCGAGCCCTTCGACTCGGCCAGCGCCGGCGTGAAGCCCTGGATCAGCCGCAGTGCGCCCAGCGCGCTGAGTTCGATCGCGTCGCGGATGTGCTGAAAGCTGGTGCCCGAGAATGGTTTCAGCGACGGCACCCGGAACGCGTTGTTGATCAGCACGTCGACCTTGCCGTAGGCCTCCATCGTGGCGTCGACGAGGTTGCTCACCTGGTCGTCTTCGGTGATGTCGGTGCGCACCGTCGTCGCCCGGCCGCCGAGGTCGGCGATCTGCTTGGCGACGTCATCGAGACGCTCCGGCGTGCGGGCGGCCAGCACCAGGTCGGCCCCCTCTCGAGTACACCGGTGCGCCAGCGTCGTGCCCAGACCGGGGCCGACGCCGCTGATCACCACTACCTTGCCATCGAGCAGCTTCGTCATCCCAGCATCCTTGCCTGAATTTGTTGTTGGCGCAGCACAATTCGGGCGCGCCAGTCGTCCTCGGAGATCTTGTTGTGTTCGAAATACGGCAACGCAGCGGCTACCTTGTCGAGGTCGACGAGCTCGACGGTGGGACCGTCGGCCTCGGAGAGCTCACGCGACACGCGCTGCCAGCGGAACTGCAGGAAACCGCGCCGGTGGTTCAGGGTCTCGACCCAGTTGGTCACGCCCGGATTCTGGTCGGCGACCACGATGCGTACCTTGCCGTCCGGATCCGCCTGCGCCTGAGTGTTGTTCAGGGAGGTCTGGTGGTTGATGTAGTCCAGCGAGATGTACCACAGGCTGCCAAGCTGGAAGCCGAGGTAGGGCGCGTCGGAGACCGGAATGGTGATCACCATCGCTTGATCCGGTCGCAGGTCGAAGTGCCCGACCGACGAGTACTGGGTGGCTAGTCCACCCGGGGTCAGGCGTGGCGCCGTCAGGGTATTGACCGGAAGGTCGAGATAGAACCATTGCGGGAATTGCAGCCAGGTTTTCACCCGCTGGACGAGCTGCTTTCCCGCTGTGGCATAACGCTTTTCGATTAACGCGCGAGTCAACGGTGGCGGTGCGGTCCCCGCGGTGTCCGTCCGCGCGATGGCCAGCGTGCCGCGCTGCGCCGCCCAGTCGCCGTACACCTCCCGGATCACCAACTGCCCGGGGCTGGTGGGTGTCACCCGCCACTCGAAGCTGCCGTCGGGGGCGATCTCGAGTTCCCGGTCGTCGAACGCGGCCTGGCTGACGGGCACGAAGTCGTCGGTGTACTCGCCGCCGAGCAGCTGGAAGCTCAGGTCGGTCGTGGTCCCGCGTCGGCCGGTGACGACGTACTCGTGGTTGGCGTGCACCCGAGCGCCGAAGTACAGGGTGTCGGGGTTGTCCAGGCCCATCTTGGTGAACGGCCCGGTGCCCGACTGCAGGAACGGATGGTCGCGGTCGTAATCGACGGCGAGGTGTATGCAGGCCGAGACGCAGCCGGCCAGGTACTGCAGCCCTTCGAGCAGGTCGGCTTCGGTCTCGATGAACGGCGCGTCGGCGACGAGCTTCTCGGCTTCGGCGATCGCGGCGGTGAGGGGATCTGTGAACACGCATAGACGCTAGAACGTGTTCTACTTTTTCGTCAATGGCGAACGTTCCCGCGCGTCCGCCACGGCGTTCACCGACGAGGCCGACTCACTAGGGCGCACACTGCTGCGACAGGTCGATCAGGTGCTGCCGGACGTCCGGATGCCGATTCAGGTAGTCCATGACGTTGCCGTTGCCGCCCTCGGCCTGTGACTTCGCCTGCAACTGCTGGTGGAGCGCGGGATGTTGCTTCAGGTACGAGTCGATCGAATTGCCGACGGTCTGATTGCACTGCGGAGCCGCGCCGGCTGTGCCCGCCAAAGGCACCGCGATCACCGCGGCGGCGGTAACGGTTAATAGCCCCCCGGCGAGCAGGCCGTACAGCCCGCGGCGACGGGCGCCGACTGTGTTGGATGTGCTCATGCGCGCCAGGCTACTCCCGGTTCCTTTGCGTCACCTGTGCGCTTCAAGGGTGGCTACGTGGCGGCAGCCGTACCGCTTTCTTGCTCGCGTTTGATTTCGAGGGCGATGTCGATGAGTTGGTCTTCTTGGCCGCCGATGAGTTTGCGTTGGCCGGCGCGGTGTAGGAGTTGGTGGGCGGG
>NZ_LZKD01000274.1:0-712 GCF_001668695.1 Mycobacterium sp. E2497 | reverse complement strand
CGGGCGATGCGGCCGCGGTCCCACCGGCGGCGGTCCTGCTCCTCGAGTGGCACCAGCATCCCGGCGTCGTCAACCCGGGTCGCTCGTCGCGAATCGTGCAGCAGCATCAGGGCGGCCAGCGCGTGGGCCTCGGGCTCGTCCGGCATCAGCGCGCACAACTCACCGGCCAGCCGAATCCCTTCGTCGCACAGTTCGTCGCGGATCGCCGACGGGCCGGCGGTGGACCAGTACCCCTCGGTGAACACCGAGTAGACGCAGGCCAGCACGTGCGGGGTGTGTTCGGGCAGCAGCTCGGCGGGCGGCACCCGCAGCGGGATGTTGGCGTGCCGAATCTTGTTCTTGGCGCGCGTGATTCGCTGGCCGATCGCGGTGTCGGTCTGGAGCAGCGCGCGGGCGATCTCGGCGACCGTCAGCCCCGACACCAGTCGCAGGGTGAGCGCCAGTTGCGATTGACGGTCCAGGGCGGGATGCGCGCAGGTGAACATCATCCGCAGCTCGTCGTCGCGAACGGGAGACGGGTCGGTGTGATCGGTGCGCGCCCGGATTTCGTCGATCATGGCCGCCAATTCCTTTCCTGGACGGACGGATTCGCGGCGCAGACGATCACGGACGCGATTGCGTGCGACCGTCACCAGCCAGCCGCCCGGATTGCCCGGGACACCGTCGCGGCCCCAGCTGCGAAGCGCCTCGGCGCAGGCCTCCTGGACGGCGT
>NZ_LZKD01000273.1:0-30126 GCF_001668695.1 Mycobacterium sp. E2497 | reverse complement strand
CGACCGGCTGCGACGTGGTGCGCGCCGCGGCAGCCAGCCGGGATCACCACGCGTGGTCGGCCGCCCCCTGGACCACCAGACCCGGTGTGCCGCTGCCGGGCCGGGCGGCGCCGTTGCACCCGAACGCCGCCGGCATGCGCGCCGTCGCCGAGCTGGTGGCCGCGCTGTGCTGACGGGTCAGCCGTTCGTGCGCCACCACTGGTAGAGCGCGTTGACGTCGGCGTTGGACGAGGTGAGGTGGCCCAGCACGTTCTTGGCGTCGGTGGTCCAGGTCAACGTCGCGTAGTTCTTGTAGGTGCCGCAGGCGATCTGCCCGCCCGTCTGGCCGTTCTGCTTCCAGGTCCCCGGCGACTGCCCGGCGTCCCCGCACGCGGCCAGCGACACGTCCTTGATGGTGGAACTGAACGCCGAGGCCAGATTCGTGCCGTTGGAGAAGAGGGCGTAGACACCGGAGCCCGGTCCGCTGGGGTCGGGGCTCTGCCCGCACAGCAGCTCGGCCAGTTCGCCGGATTCGGTCAACTCCTGCGGCTTGCAGTTGTTGAGGCCGTAACCCTTCGAGAGATTGGCGGCCAGCGTGTTCATGTCGGCCGCGCTGCCGGTGTTGGGTTCGGCGAGCGCGGGTGCGCTACCCGCCAGGGCCAGGCTGCCGGTGAAGACCGCCGCCGACACGGCTCGCAGCGCGATGTTGAGATGTGACATTTCGTTGACTCCCTGCGGTTGATGGATGGGTGATGCAGAAACCCGTTGCCCCCCAACTAAGAACGTCAGCCGTTGGCGCGCCACCACTGGTACAGCGCCGCGGCGTCGGTGTTGGACCCGCGGATGTAGCTCAAGATGTTCTTCGAGTCCGTGGTCCAGATGATCTCGGCGGCGTTCTGATACGTCCCACACGCCACCTGCCCGGCGTTGCCGCTGTTGCTGCCCTGGTGCCAGTTGGTGGGGGACTGGCCGCTGTCGCCGCACGCGCCCAGCACGTCGTCTTTGATGCTCGCCTTGAACGAGCCGGCCAGGTTGTCGGCGTTGTTGAACAGGATGTACTTGGCCTGGACCGGGCCGCTCGGGTCGGGGCTCTGCGCGCAGGTCAGCGACGCCAGCTCGCCGGTGGTGACGCTCTGGGGAGTGCAGTTGTTCAGCCCATATCCCTTCGACAGCGACGCCGCGAGCGTGTTGACGTCCGACGGGCTACCCGCATTGGCGGGATCCGCGGTTGCGGTGCCCGTGCCCGCTAAGGCGACAGCGCCCGCCAGCACCGCGGCAGTCGCGGTCCGCAGCGCGTTGCTGGGATGCAACATCCTGTGACTCCTAGGCGGTTGTCGAACCGGCGTCGCTCACCGGAGAAACACGCTTCCGCTAACTAGGGATCGTAGAGCTATGTCGTGACAAAGCAACACATTCCGCTGGAAATTGTCTGTCTGGGCATCCTTCTCGACGCCGCAGCGTGACGGTCACGCAACGGCCGTTCCGAAAGGTCATGACCGTCAATTGTTTTCGCGTGGCCGGCCCGCCCTGGCCGGGAAACCCTCGCGGGAGGGCGTGCGCCGCGCGCCGGCGGTTCAAAAGCGGATTTTCAAATTGCTAGTGCCGCCGCGACTGTGCTCGGGTATGGTTAGCACCGCTTCACGCCAGCTAACTTCTCGGGACTGGAGAATTCATGACCCAACCGCCGGCACCACCCCCTCCGCCGCCTGGTTATCCGCCGCAGCAGCCCGCCGGGCAGGCGCCGAACAACTACTTGGTGTGGTCGATCCTGGTGACCCTGTTCTGTTGCCTCCCGTTCGGGATCGTGGCGATCGTCAAGTCCAGCCAAGTCAATGGTCTTTGGGCACAGGGTCGTTACGCCGAGGCACAGGCATCCGCCGACAGCGCCAAGAAGTGGGTGATCTGGTCGGCCGTCATCGGTGTCGTCGTCGCCATCATCTACGGCATCTTGATGGCGGTCGGCGCGCTCAACACGAACACCAACGCGGCACTCGCCGCGATGTTCTAAGCCCGGTTCGCGACCATGGTGACCCGCCAAGGGTCGGCGCCGCAGAGTCTGGGAGCACCACTGGTGGTGGCGGCTTCCGCGACGTTGATGTGCGCCGTCATCTGGGCGGGTGACCCGACCACCCCCAACGGGCCGCTGCCGGTGTGTCCCACCAAGGCGCTGTTGGGAATCGACTGTCCGGGATGCGGCAGCCTGCGCATGCTGTATTCCCTGATGCACGGCAACCTGATGGCGGCCGCCAGGTTCAATGCGTTGGGCCTGGCGGCCGTCGTGCTGTTGGTGTGGGCGTACCTCGCCTGGACCTATGGACGCCTGGCGGGCAGGCGAGTCCGCAGCTGGCAACACCGCCGCTGGGCCGCGGCCGTGACGCTGGTGCTGGTCGCGGCGTGGTTTGTGGTGCGCAACATTCCCTTTGCGCCGTTCACTGCGCTCTACGTCTGATACCGCCGTGTCCTGATCCCGGCCGCTCGCGACGCGGTCTAACCTGGGGCGCGATGGTGAAGAAACGCGCGACGATCCCGGCGGCGCTTGTCATGGTCGTCCTGACCGCATTCTCGGCCGGCTGCTTTCACCGCCACGCGCAACCGGCGACCGGTAACCCGGACGCGGTCAAGTTCGCCGGCGCGTTGCACGACAAAGTCACGACCGACGCGATGATGGCCCACCTGGCAAAGCTGCAGGACATTGCCAACGCCAACAACGGCACCCGGGCGGTGGGCACCCCCGGTTACGAGGCCAGCGTCGACTACGTGGTAAACGCGTTGCGCGGCAGCGGTTTCGACGTGGCCACCCCCGAGTTCTCGGCGCGGGTGTTCCACGGGGACAAGCCGGTGGTGACGGTCGGTGGTGTGGAGGTGGAGGCGCACGCGCTCGACTTCAGCCTCGGCACCCCGCCGGACGGGGTGAGCGGGCCGCTCGTGGCCCTGCCCGCCAGCAACGCTCTCGGCTGCGCGGCGTCGGATTACGGGAACCTGCCGGTGCAGGGGGCCGTGGTGCTGGTGGACCGCGGCACCTGCCCCTTCGCCCAGAAGGAGGACGTCGCGGCGCAGCACGGCGCGGTCGCGATGATCGTCGCCGACAACGTCGACGAGCAGAAGATGGGTGGCACCCTGGGGCCCGACACATTGGTCAAGATCGCGGTGGTGGGCGTGACCAAGTCCGTGGGCGTGCAATTGCGCACCCGGCCCGGGCCCGCCACCATCAAGCTGAACGCGAGCGTGCAGAGCTTCAAGGCCCGCAACGTGATCGCGCAGACCAAGACGGGGTCGACGGCCAACGTCGTCATGGCGGGCGCACACCTGGACAGCGTGCCCGACGGGCCGGGCATCAACGACAATGGCTCGGGGGTGGCGGCCGTGTTGGAAACCGCGCTGCGGCTGGGGAGTTCGCCGCAGGTGCGCAACGCGGTGCGGTTCGGGTTCTGGGGTGCGGAGGAACTCGGCCTGATCGGATCGCGCGACTACGTCGAGTCGCTGGACCTGACCGCGCTCAAAAGCATTGCGCTGTACCTGAATTTCGACATGCTCGCGTCGCCCAATCCCGGCTACTTCACCTATGACGGGGACCAATCGCTGCCTGCCGACGCCCGCGGTCAGCCGGTGGTACCCGAGGGGTCGGCCGGCATCGAGCGCACGCTGGTGGCCTACCTGAAGTCCGCCGGGAAGACCGCGCAGGACACGGCGTTCGACGGCCGCTCCGACTATGACGGGTTCACCCTCGCGGGCGTCCCCGCCGGCGGCCTGTTCTCCGGCGCCGAGGCCAAGATGTCCGCCGAGCAGGCCAAGCTCTGGGGCGGGACGGCCGACCAGCCTTTCGACCCCAACTATCACCAGAGGACCGACACCCTCGAACACGTCGACCGGTCGGCACTGGGCGTCAACGGCGGCGGCGTCGCCTACGCCGTCGGTCTCTACGCCCAGGACATCGGCGGTCACAACGGGATGCCCACGATGGAGGACCGCACACGTCACGTCCTTACCAAGCCATGACCCGCCGTCTGGGGGTGACCTTGCTGCTCGCGGCCGCGCTGCTGGCCGGATGCTCGTCGCCCCGGCCCGGATCTCCCTCTGCCGCACCGGATCTGGGCCGCGCCCTGGCGGCGAAACTGACCGCCGACGGGATGCTCGCCCACCTGCGCGCGCTGCAGCACATCGCCGACGCCAACAAGGGCAACCGGGCGGACGCCACCCCGGGCTACGACGCCAGCGTCGACTACGTGGCGAAAGCCTTGCGCGACAGGGGTTTCGAGGTGGTGACGCCCCAGTTCGACCGGCTGTACACCGTCTCCCCGGGCAGGCCGGCGATAACGGTCGCCGGCCGAGGTTACACCGTCGACCAGGCCTCGTTGCTGGTGCAGACACCGCCCGGCGGCCTGACCGGCCAACCGGTCCGGCCCGGCCAGCCGTCGGGCTGTGCGGCCGGCGATTACCCTTCCGCGCTGCCCAAGGGCTCGATCGCCGTCGTCGACGACGCGCGTTGCTCGGTGGTCGACAAGCAGAACGCCGCGGTGGTCAAGGGCGCGGCCGCCCTGGTCGTGCTCAGCGCGCCGTCTGGGCAGGGCGCCCCGCCCACGTTGTTCACGCCAGGCTACTTCAAGCAACTGACCGTGCCGGTCGCGGTGGCCGGTCCCTCCGTCGCGGCCGCGCTCGCCGGCGCGAGCGCGCCCGTCCACCTGGTGCTCGACGCCCGTAACATCACCATCACGTCGCGAAACGTGCTGGCGCAGACCAAGACCGGGTCGCCACACGAAGTGGTCATGGTCGGCGCGCATCTCGATGGCCCGCGCGGCGGCCCCGGCATCAACGACGACGGGACCGGGGTGGCCGCGGTGCTGGAAACGGCGCTGCAGCTGGGCCCCCTGGCGCCGGTGAACAACGCGGTGCGGTTCGCGTTCTGGGGCGCCGACGAAGACGGGCTCAACGGCGTCATGGACTACGTGTTCGGCATGAACGTCGACCAACTCAACGACATCGCGATGTACCTCAACTTCACCGCGCTCGGATCTCCCAACGCCGGTTTCTTCACCGACGACGGCGATCAGTCCGGGCCGCCGGCGCCCGGGATCACCTACGCGGACGTCCCCGACGGGTCGGCCGGCATCGAGCGCACCCTGGCCGGGTATCTGAACCTGGCCGGCAAGCGGCCCGCCGACATGCCGCTGAGCACCCTCGCCGACTACCATCCCTTCATGGTCGCGGGCGTGCCGATCGGGGGCTTGACCGCCGGCTCCACGCAGCAGAAGACGACGGTGCAGGCCCGACTATGGGGCGGGCAAGCCGGCGTCCCGTTCGACCCCAATTACCAGGGCCCCCGCGAGACCGTCGACAACATCAACCGGGATGCGTTGGCCGTCATGGGTTCCGGCGCCGCCTACGCGGTGGGCAGCTACGCCCAGTCGATCGGCGGCGTCAACGGCGTGCCGCCGCACGACAAGCGGCATCGGACCCGGGTGCCCTGACGCAATCGGACTCTCGTCCTGTGAGACTGGGTCGGTGACCATCGCAGCTACCGTGCTCGCCGTCCTGGCCGGTGTGCACATCCTCGCCAAGTTCACGTTCTTCATGCTGCCCTACCGGCGTCGCCGCGCCGCGCTGGACAAGGCCTACGGCGGCAAGGTCCGGGCGACGGCGAAATCGGATGCGGCGTCACTCATCCTCGCCGCCGCGATGGTGATCGTGCTGTTCCTCGCCGGGGTGAAGCCGGTGAGTTTCCTCATCGGGCTGTGGGTCGGCGCGACACTGATCCAACTGTATTTTCATCAGTTCTACGAACCGTTGACCCGCGAGCAGGAACCCCCGTCGCCGGCCGGGCCGATCAAGGTCATGTCCTATGCCATCGAAGCCCGGCCGTGGCGACCGTGGCCCGAAATCGTGATGCTGGCAGCGTTGGTGGTCGCCGCCTTCGTCGCGATGGGCTTCGGCGGGGGAGGCTGACGCTGGTTATCCACAACCGGCGGCATCGGGCGATACGCGCGTCGGCCCGTCCGGCTATTCTCGAACCTATGTTCGATACCCGCGTGCACGAGTATTGGGAGCCCCCGCAGTGCGAGCGGTCGCGCGCGCTGGTGGACCGGATGTGCGCGTCGTGGCGACTGGAGGCGCAGGTGGTGGCGGATCGGTTGGATGCCATCGGGGACCTGTTCGAACTGCGCCGTGCCCAGTGCGGTGAGGAGTCGGATTGGGCGGTGGACACCTGGGCGGCGGTGGGTGCCGAGGTGGCCGCGGCCTTCCGCGTCAGCTTGGCCATGGCGGGCAGCTTCATGAAGTACGCGCTCGCCATGCGTCAACGACTGCCACGGGTGGCGGCCGTGTTTCGGGCCGGCGGCATCGGTTTTCGGCTGTTTCAGACCATCGTGTACCGCACCGACTTGATCACCGATGCCGCCGTGTTGGCCGCCGTGGACGCCGAGCTGGCGATGCGCGCGGCGCGGTGGCCCTCGATGACGCGGGGCCGGCTGGCCGGCGAGGTGGACAAGATCGTGGCCAAGGCCGACGTCGATGCGGTGCGCCGCCACGACCAGTCCCGGGCCGAGCGTTGCGTCGGGATCGAGGATCTCGAGGGCGGCATGTCGGAAATCCACGGCAGCCTGTTCAGTCCCGACGCCCACGCCTTGGACAAGCGGTTGAATGCGTTGGCGGACACGGTGTGTGAGCACGACCCGCGCAGCCGCGACCAGCGGCGCGCCGATGCGCTGGGAGCGCTGGCGGCCGCGGCGGATCGGCTGGGCTGTCGCTGTGGGCGCGCCGACTGTGCGGCCGGAAAGCGGCCGGCGGCAACGCCGGTCGTCATCCATGTCGTCGCCGAGCGGGCCGGCGTCCGGGGCCGGGGGTCGGCTCCGGGTTCGGAGCTGGGCGCCGACGGGCTGATCTCTGCCGAGCTGATCGCCGAGCTGGCCCGGTCGGCGCGGCTGGTGCCGCTGAGCGTTCCGGCGCAGGCCGAACCGCGCTACATGCCCTCGACCCGGCTGGCCGATTTCGTGCGGTGCCGGGATTTGACGTGTCGGGCGCCGGGGTGTGACCGTCCTGCTGCCGACTGCGACATCGACCACACGATCCCGTACTCCGATGGTGGTGTGACGCATCCGTCGAACCTGAAATGCCTTTGCCGCCAACATCATTTGCTGAAGACGTTCTGGGGCTGGCGCGACGAGCAATTGCCCGACGGCACCGTCATCTGGCGGCTGCCCGACGGACACCGCTACGTCACCACCCCCGGCAGCGCGCTGCTGTTCCCGACCCTGTGCGCGCCCACCGGCGACGTGCCCACTCCCGCCGAGCGGGAGTGCTACGGCGAGCGCACGGCAACGATGCCGCTCCGCACCCGCACCCGCACCCGCGCCCGGAACCGGGCCCAGCGCATCGCCACCGAACGCCAGTGGAACCGGCGGCGCCGCTTGGCCGCCCACGCTTCACCCGGGGGCCCCGCGCCACCGGACGACGACGAGCCGCCGCCCTTCTAGGGCCTGCGCGGCCCCATCATCCCGCCGCAACCCATCCGGCCCTGACCCATCATCTGCTGCATCATCGCGGGCATGCCTTCCGCGACGAAGCCGGTGACCTCCCGCGCGTGCGCACCACCACCGAATCGGCGTCGCCGGACCTGGCGGCCCAACTGCAGGCGCATGTTTCGAGCATGTACGCCCACCTCGATCAGGGCACCGAAGTCAGCTGCATGAGCCAAAGTCTGCCGACCCTTTTCCGGCAGGTCCGGCGACGCCGATTCGGTGGTGGTGCGCACGCCGCCGGGAATGTCCTCGACCACACGGTCGATTTCGCTGTGCCGCATGAACATTTCCATGTAGCGGCTCATGTCCATGTGGCCGGCGCCCATGAAACCGCCGCCGTCGGTGAGGCGTACGGCCATCGACTGAAGGCCGCGCCGCAGCAATCCCAACCCCAGGATGCTGCCCGCGCCGAGAGCGCCGAAGGCGGCGAGTGCCGCCCGCCGCGTCAACTCAGCCATCGCCGCATCCTTTCGGACGTCTCCCGCGCAACAAGCGTAAGCCGACCACAGGCGCGTCGCCCATTCTAGGGCCAATGGTCCCTACCCCCGGTGGGTATATGTGTGCCATCGTTCGGGGCATGACGCAAACTCCTGAATCCAATGTCGAACATCGAGTCGGCGCACACAGTCGGCTGGGTCAAGCGGCCGCATGGGTGGTCATCGTCGCCGGCGTCGTGTTCGTCGTCGCGGTGGTCTTCTTCTCGGGGCTGCTCCTGGGCTGGTCCTCCGGTGGCCACGACGGGTGGCGCCACGGGTACGGCGGCGGGCGGGCCGGCACCTGCCCGATGATGCAGCCCGGCGGAATGATGGGGCCGGGAATGATGGGCCCGGGCGGGATGATGGGCCCCGGCGGGATGGGCCCGGGTGGCCCGGCCGGACCTCAGCAGACACCCGCGCCGCGCCCCTGAGAGTTCGCTGCCTCCACCGTGACCGCCCGCCGGAGACGGCTGGGTTCCGCACGGTCACCCGCGGGTAACCGTGCGCCCCTGCCGTCGTGGTCGGTGTGCGACCGGCATGCGCATTCGGGCTGTCACAGTTAGCCAGCCGCTCTAGAATGAGACGCTTTGGTGCTGCCCTGCAGCCGGTCGGGATGAGGTTGGGATGAACAGCCGCGCGCGCAATCGACGTCAGCCGACCGGTGGCCGCCCCCGCGGGGCGGCCACCTTGCTGCGGGCGGCGTCAAGCTGCGCGGCGGCGGCAATCGTGGTGGCCGGCTGCGCATCCTTCGTCGACGGGCGGGCGCTGTCGATGCTCAACGACCCGTTCCGGGTGGGCGGCCTGCCCGCCACCAACGGCCCCAGCGGGATCCGCACCAACGCGCCCGACCCGACGGGCACGGTGGTCAACACCGACAACGGCGCGATCGACAAGTTGTCGTTGCTGTCGGTCAACGACATCGAGGACTACTGGAAGTCGGTGTACGGCCAGTCGCTGAAGGGAACGTTCGTTCCGGTCGGCAAGATGGTGTCCTACAACTCCAACGATCCGGCCAGCCCCATCGTTTGCCACAACGACACCTACAAACTGGTCAACGCGTTCTACACGTCGCGCTGCAACCTGATCGCGTGGGACCGCGGGGTGTTCATGTCCGTCGCGCAACGGTATTTCGGCGACATGTCGGTCAACGGGGTGCTGGCCCACGAATTCGGCCATGCCCTGCAGAACATGGCGAAGCTGGTGACCAAGCGAGACCCCACGATCGTGCGCGAGCAGCAGGCCGACTGCTTCGCGGGCGTCTACCTGTTCTGGGTGGCCGACGGCAAGTCGCCGCGGTTCACGCTGAGCACCGCCGACGGACTGGACCACGTGCTGGCGGGCATCATCACCACCCGGGACCCCGTCCTGGACAGCGACACCGAGAACGACGACGAACACGGGTCGGCCCTCGACCGGATCAGCGCCTTCCAGATGGGGTTCATCGACGGCGCCCCGGCCTGCGCGGGGATCGACAAGGCGGAGATCGAACAGCGTCGCGGCGACCTGCCCAACGCGCTGCGGGTCGACACCAGCACCGGGAACCCCGAGACCGGTGAGGTGCCGCTCGACCAGGACACCCTGTCCACCCTGATGGAACTCCTGGGAAAGGTGTTCTCCCCGAAGAATCCGCCGGCGCTGTCCTACCAGGCGGCCGACTGCCCGGACGCCAAGGCCAGCCCGCCGGCGTCCTACTGCCCGGCCACCAACACGATCGTGGTGGACCTGCCCAAGCTGGCGGCGATGGGCAAGGTCGCCGACGAGAACGAACAGACCCTGCCGCAGGGCGACGACACCGCGCTCTCGGTCGTGATGTCGCGCTACGCGCTGGCCGTGCAGCACGAACGCGGGCTGGCCATGCAGAGCCCGTGGACCGCGCTGCGCACCGCGTGCCTGACCGGCGTGGTGCACCGCAAGATGGCCGAGCCCATCGAGCTGTCGTCGCAGAAGCAGCTGCTGCTGACGGCCGGCGATCTCGACGAGGCGGTGGCGGGGTTGCTCACCAACCACCTCGTCGCCAGTGACGCCGACGGCACCAGCGTGCCGGCCGGTTTCACCCGGATAGCGGCGTTTCGCGGCGGCGCGACAGGCAACATGGACGCCTGCTACTCCCGCTATCCGGGATGACCGAACGGCAGCCGTATCAACCGATTTGGGTGAGCTTGGGTACCACTTCGTCGCCGAGGCGGCGGATGAAGCCGACCGGATCGGGGTTGCCCGGGAACGGGCCGGCGTTGACCATCTCGACGCCCAGTTCGGCGTAGCGCTCGGCGGTCTTGAAGTAACCGTCGGGGTCCTCGAAGGGATTCACGAAATGGCCCACCGTCTTGCGGATCTCGCCCGGGTCGCGGCCGACCGCCTCGCAGTGGCGGTGCAGCACCTCGATCTTGTGCCTGAGCTCGTCAACGTCGCTGGTGGTGCTGTTCCAGATGTCGGCGTACTGCGCGACCAGGCGCAGGGTCTTCTTCTCGCCGTCCCCGCCGATCAGGATCGGCGGGCGGCGAATCGGTTGCGGCGAACAAATGGTCTCGGCCAGCTGGTAATGCTTGCCCTGGTAGGGCCCGTCGTTGCCGCTCCACATCTGCTGACAGATCTGCAGCGTCTCTTCGAGCATCTCGAAGCGCTGGCTCACCGGGGGATAGGGGAAGCCGAGCGCAGCGTGCTCGCGGTCGTACCAGGCCGCGCCAAGGCCCAGCATCGAGCGGCCCTGCGACAGGACGTCGAGCGTGGTGACCGCCTTGGCCAGCAGGCCAGGATAGCGGTACGTGACGCCGGTGACCAGCAGGCTCAGGTCGATCCTGGTGGTCTGCGCGGCGAGGAAACCCAGCGACGTGTAGCCCTCCAGGAACGGGTCCTCCGCGCGTCCCACGGCCTCCATCTGAAAGAAGTGGTCGGCCAGCGTGAACAGCGTCGCCCCGCCCTGCTCGGCGGCCTTCGCCGCGTCGGCCAGCGTGGGGCCCAGCGCCGCCGGGTCGCCGGGCAGAAAGTCGATAAAGTGTATTGCCAGTTCCATTGCGGCCCTTGTCCTCTCGTTATTCGGTCAAGCGCTCGAGCAGCGTCAGCGCGTCGAGGATGACGCGACGCTCGCGTTCGGAATACCGCTCGTGGATGGCGCGTGCCAGCCACTCCTCGCGGACCTGCCGGTTGCTTTCGGCGCGTCGCCGGCCCGCCGTGGTCAGCGAAATCAGTTGCCGCCGTCCGTCGTCCGGATCGGGTTGGCGCTCGATGAGCCCGCGCTGCTCGAGGGCGGCCACTACCGTGGCCATGGACTGTGGACGTACCCGCTCCGCGGAGGCCAGGGCGCTCGCCGATGAGGCGCCCTCCTTCCAGAGCCGGTTGAGCACCGCCGTCTGCGAGGGACTGAGGTCGTCTTCCGTGGCGAGGTCCCTCAATCGGCGCCGCAACCGGCTGAAGACCACCCGCAGATCGCGGGCCGCCGCGGCTGCCGATTCGCTGATGCCGTCCACGACACCAGCCTAAATTAGACAGCCAAAACTGTCCAGTCTGAACTGTCTAATTGCGCCCGAGCAGCTGCAGCGTGGCGTCGACCGCCAGCGCCGCCACGTTCAGGGTCTTGGACCGCAGATCGTGTCGCGCCCCGGCGATCTCGACGACCGCGGTCGTGCCGGAGACCAGCGCGGCGGCGGCGCGCAGCTCGTCGGGCGTGCCGAAGGGGTCCGACGTCCCGTGCGTGAACACCGTCGGAACCCTGATGTCGGGCAGGTGTTCGGTGCGGGTCCGCTCCGGCTTCCCCGGCGGATGCACGGGGTAGGAGAACAGGCTCAGCAGGTCGACGGGCGCTTCGCGGGCCGCCACCACCATGGACGTCTGCCGTCCGCCGTAGGAGTGCCCGCCGGCGATCAGCGGACCGTCGGCCAGGCCGCGGCACAGCGTGATCGCCTCGACGATCCCTGCGCGGTCGGTGGCCGCTGAGCCGGACGGTGGTCCGGTGGGCCGGCGTCGCCGGTAGGGCAGGTTGTACCGGACCGCCAGCCAGCCGCGGCGCGCCCATTCGTCGCAAACCTGTTGCAGCAACGGCGAATCCCGGTTACCGCCGGCGCCATGCGTCAGCACCACCACTCCGGCGGGTGGGCCGTCGGGTTCGTGCGCCACACCGGCGATCTGTTCCAGGTTCACGTCAACCGGAACAACGGGGAGACGGGGCCGTGGCCGTGGCCCAGCGGGTAGGAGGCGCGCAAACATTCGGTGACCCAACGCTTCCCGAAACCGACGGCTTCGGGAACGGGGTACCCGTGCGCCAACGCGCACGCCACGGCCGTGGCCAGCGTGTCGCCGCCGCCGTGGTCATTGCCGCCGGGCAAGCGCTCCGAGTCGAACTCGTGGAACCCGGTGCCGTCATAGAGCAGGTCGCAGCTGCGGTCCGACGACCGGAGGTGGCCGCCCTTGACCAGCACCCAGCGCGGTCCCAGCGCGTGCAGCGCCTTGGCGGCCGCCCGCTGCGACTCCGCGTCCACGACGTCGATGCCCACCAGCAGCCGCACCTCGTCGAGGTTCGGCGTTACCAACGTCGCCAACGGGAACAGTTGGTCGCGAAGGGAATCCAACGCAGCCACCTCCAGCAGCGCATCGCCGTGCATGGATGCGCACACCGGGTCGACGACGAGCGGAAGCGTCAACCCTAGCCGGCGCCAGGTGGTTGCGACGGCGCCGATGATGGCCGACGATGCCAGCATGCCGGTCTTGACGGCCTGGACGCCGATGTCGGTGACCACCGCTTCGATCTGGGCCGCGACGAAGTCGTCGGGCACCTCGTGAAAGCCCTTGACCCCCACCGTGTTCTGCACGGTCACCGCGGAGACCGCCACGCAGGCGTGCACGCCCAGCAGCGCCATGGTGCGCAGGTCGGCCTGGATGCCGGCGCCGCCGCCCGAGTCGGACCCGGCGATGGTCAGCACCC
Source organism: Mycobacterium sp. E2497 (assembly GCF_001668695.1). Lineage (NCBI taxonomy): Bacteria > Bacillati > Actinomycetota > Actinomycetes > Mycobacteriales > Mycobacteriaceae > Mycobacterium > Mycobacterium sp. E2497. The sequence continues at coordinate 17,245 of NZ_LZKD01000273.1, read as the reverse complement.
GCAGGGGCGTGCTGCCCGGCGGTGCGAGCGGCAGGTAGCTCACTGGGTGATCGGCAGGTACACCCGGTTGCCGTGCTCGGCGAACTCCTGCGACTTCTCCTGCATGGCGGCTTCGATGGCTTCCTCGCTGTCGAGGCCGTGCTCGGCGGCGTAGTCGCGGACGTCCTGGGTGATCCGCATGGAGCAGAACTTGGGCCCGCACATCGAGCAGAAGTGCGCCGTTTTGGCGGGTTCGGCCGGCAGCGTCTCGTCGTGGAATTCCTTTGCGGTGTCGGGATCCAGCGACAACGCGAACTGGTCGTTCCAGCGGAACTCGAACCGTGCGGTCGATAGGGCGTCGTCGCGCTCCTGCGCGCGCGGATGCCCCTTGGCCAGGTCGGCGGAGTGGGCGGCGATCTTGTAGGCGATCACCCCGTCCTTGACGTCCTTGCGGTCCGGCAGCCCCAGGTGCTCCTTGGGCGTGACGTAGCACAGCATCGCCGTGCCGGCCTGGGCGATGATCGCCGCGCCGATCGCCGAGGTGATGTGGTCGTAGGCCGGCGCGATGTCGGTGGCCAGCGGGCCCAGCGTGTAGAACGGGGCCTCCTCGCAGAGCTCCTCTTCCAGTCGCACGTTCTCCACGATCTTGTGCATCGGGACGTGACCCGGGCCCTCGATCATCACCTGTGCGCCACGGGCTTTCGCGATCTTCGTCAGCTCGCCCAGGGTGCGCAGCTCGGCGAACTGCGCGGCGTCGTTCGCGTCGGCGATCGAGCCCGGCCGCAGGCCGTCACCGAGCGAGAAGGTGACGTCATAACGGGCGAAGATGTCGCACAGCTCCTCGAAGTTGGTGTAGAGGAACGACTCCCGGTGATGCGCCAGGCACCAGGCCGCCATGATCGACCCGCCGCGGGACACGATGCCGGTGACCCGCTTGGCGGTCAGCGGCACGTACCGCAGCAGCACGCCGGCGTGCACGGTCATGTAGTCCACGCCCTGTTCGCACTGCTCGATCACGGTGTCGCGGTAGATCTCCCACGTCAGTTCCGTCGGGTCACCCTTGACCTTCTCCAGCGCCTGGTAGATGGGCACCGTGCCGACGGGCACCGGGGAGTTGCGCAGGATCCATTCGCGCGTCTCGTGGATGTTCTTGCCGGTGGACAGGTCCATGATCGTGTCCGCGCCCCAGCGGGTGGCCCACACCATCTTGTCGACCTCCTCGGCGATCGACGACGTCACCGCCGAGTTGCCGATGTTGGCGTTGACCTTCACCGCGAAGGCCTTGCCGATGATCATCGGCTCGATCTCGGGGTGGTTGTGGTTGGCCGGGATCACCGCGCGCCCGCGGGCGACCTCGTCGCGCACGAGCTCGGCGGGCATGTCCTCACGGGCGGCGATGTACGCCATCTCGGCGGTGATCTCGCCGGCCCGGGCCCGCTGCAGCTGGGTGCCGCGGTCGCGGACCACGCCGGGCCGCGGCGGCAGCCCGGCCGTCAGGTCGATGACCGCGTCCGCGTCGGTGTAGGGACCGGAGGTGTCGTACAGGTCGAAGTGGTCCCCGGTGGACAGGTGCACACGCCGGAACGGAACCCTCAGGCGGGCACCGGTGCCGGGCGCCTCCACCTCCCGGTAGGCCTTGCTGCTGCCCGCGATGGGCCCGGTGGTGACGGAAGCCTCGACGGCTGTGGAAAGGACGGACGTTTTTTCCAAGGTCATTTCTCATCTCCCTACGCCGGCATTACCCGGTCAGGTTCGTACGGTCGACGGCCCCGAGCCGTCCTCTCAGCGCATTGGAGTGCGCTCCCGCGTTGTGGATGGTCCGCACGCGACGTTACCCCCACCCCGGACGGCCTGACATGTGGACGGGCCTTTTGGCCAGGGCGGTAGCCGGTGGTATCCCCCGAGTGCGAGGATGCAAACGTGCAAGAGCAAGGGGGAGCGGCCGGGACCCCACCGGCCGGGCCCCGAGGCCAACAGCCGAGCCCGGTCGAGGCGGTCGGCCGGTACCTCAACGTGGGAACCTTCCGCTTCTGGTTCATCGGTGAGCGCTGGGAGTGGTCCGACGAGGTGGCCAGGATGCACGGCTACGAACCGGGCACCGTCAAGCCGACGACGAAGTTGTTGCTGTCGCACAAGCACCCCGACGACCGCGCGCACGTTCAGGAGGTGCTCGACTACGCCCTGCAGTCGGCGGAGTCCTTCTCCAGTCGGCACCGGTTCATCGACACGGCCGGCCAGGTGCACGACGCGATCGTCGTCGCCGACCGCATGCTCGATGAGTCGGGCGCGGTGGTGGGCACCGCCGGGTATTACATCGACCTCGCCAACACCTTCGACGAGGCCCGGCAGGAGGTGCTCGACGAGGCGCTCCCCGACCTCTTCGAAAGCCGCGCGGCCATAGAACAGGCCAAGGGCGTGCTGATGTACGTCTACCGGGTCAGCGCCGAGCAGGCGTTTCGGGTGCTGCAATGGCGGTCGCAGGAGACCAATGTGAAGCTGCGGGCGCTGGCCAGGCAACTGCTCGCCGAGGTGGCAACGCTGGAGGGTTCGACCGCCGCCCTGCAGAGTCAATTTGATCACCTGCTGCTCACGGTGCACGAACGGATATCCGCAGAGGCCGCTGGGTAACCAGAGGAATACGCGAACGCGGCAACCCGCAAACCGTTAGTGTTCCTAGACACTCTGGGGCGGCGCATGCCGCGCGACCCGAAGAGCGGCGAAAGGCGTTGAAGGTGTTGGCGGTGGAACACGAGGCACTTGAGGACGCTGTGGTCGTGCGCGTTAAGGGCGGCGTGGACTCCAGTACCGTCGATGAGGTAACCGCTCACCTGACCGCCGCGCTCAAGCTGGCCGAGACCCATCCGTCCCGGCTGGTCGTCGTCGACCTGCAGGCGGTCGACTTCTTCGGCAGCGCGGCGTTGAACGCCGTGCTCGAGTGTCACGACGCAGGGAAGGAAGCCGGGACGGCGGTCCGCCTGGTCGCGGACCACGACCAAGTGCTGCGCCCCATCGAGGTGACCGAACTCGATCGCATCTTCGACATCTACCCCACCCTTTCCGAGGCTCTGCAACGCAAGCGAAGGCAATGAACCCGGCGCTGCCGGCCGATTTGGCGGCTGCGGTCGATTTGGGCGGCGAGATGGGTCGCCGGTTCGCCGAATTCGACTGGGACGCCCATCCATTGGGCTCGCCGCGGGACTGGCCGGCCGAGGTGCGGGTGGCGGTGGCCGTCGCTTTGACCTCGCGGTTCCCCATCGTGCTCTGGCTGGGGCCCCGGGATCTGTTCCTGATGTACAACGACGCCTACGCCCAGATCCTGGCGGACAAGCATCCGGCCGCGCTGGGCTGCCCGGCGCAGCAGGTGTGGTGGGAGATCTGGCCCCAGATCTCGCCGATGCTGACCAGCGTGATCGACACCGGCGTCGCGACGTGGTCCGACGACCTGATGTTGCCGCTGATGACCGGCGGCCGGTCGCAGGAGCGGTACTTCACCTTCACCTACAGCCCCATCATCGGCGGCGAGGGCGCGGTGACCGCCGTCTTCTGCGCGGTGATCGAAACCACCGACCGGGTGCTGAGCGAGCGGCGCCTGCACGTGCTCAACTCCGTGGCGACCGCCGTGATGGACGCGCACACCATCGACGACGCGGTCGGCAGCGCCGTCGCCGTCTGCAGCGGGCAGCCCCTGGACCTGCCCTTCATCGCCGTCTACGTAGCGGACGCCGCGGACGGGTCGCGCGCCAGCACGCTGCGCGGGGCCACCCCCGCGATTGCCTCGGTGCTGCCCGGTTCGCTGGCCGGGCTCATAGGTGGGGACGAGACCCCACGCGACCGGGCGGCGCGCGTGATCGACCGGCTCGAGGACGTAATCCCTGGCATCACAGAGCTTTTCGGTGAGGCATGTCCCCGCCAGGCGCTGGTATTGCCGCTCGGAGAGGCCTCGGGCGGCGGGGCGTTGGTGATCGGGGTCAGTCCGCGGCGGCCCCTCGATGCGATGTATCGCGGCTTCTGCCAGTTACTCGCCGATCAGCTGTCCGCGGCGTTCGCCTCCGCGGTCTCCTACGACCAGCAACGGCAGCGGGCCGACGCGCTGGCCGAATTAGACCGGGCGAAGACGGCGTTCCTGACCAACGTCAGCCACGAGTTCCGCACCCCGCTGACGCTGCTGCTCGGGCCGCTCGACGATGCGCTGTCCGAGGCGGCGCCGGGAAGCGTGCTGGCGGATCGGCTTGGCACGGCGGGCCGCAACGCGCGGCGCCTGCAGCGCCTGGTCGACTCGTTGCTCGACTTCTCCCGGATCGAAGCGGGCCGCGGGAACGCGAAGTTGGCGTGTACCGATGTGGGGGCGCTGACCGCCCACATAGCGGCGTCCTTCACCGAGCTCTGCCATCGGGCGGGGCTCGAGCTCGTCGTGGACTGCGCGCCCGTGCTGGCCGATGTCGACCCGGGCATGTGGGAGACGATCATCCTCAACCTGCTGTCGAACGCGGTGAAATACACACTGCGGGGCTCGATTTCGGTCAGTGTGCGCGCCCAATCGGGCCACTGCGCCGTCACCATGCGCGACACCGGGGTGGGGATCGCCGCCGAGGACCTGGGCCGCCTGTTCGACCGCTTCTACCGCGCCGACAACTTCCGCGGCCGCAGCGTCGAGGGCACCGGGATCGGGCTCTCGCTGGTGCGCGGGCTCGTCGAGCTGCACGGCGGAACCGTAAGCATCGCCAGCGAATTGGACCGCGGGACGACGGTGACCATCCGGCTGCCGCAATCCGTCGGCATGGCGGCCGGCCAGTCACCCGCCGGGTTGCTGGACGAGACCAACCCGTACGTGGCGGAGGCCCGGCAATGGCTGACGCCGGTCGACCACCGCGAGGACCCGGCGGCCGCACCCGACAGGCGGCGGCCGCTGGTGTTGATCGCCGACGACAACGCCGACATGCGAGGCCATCTCGACCGGGTGCTGTCGGCCCATTGGGAGACGGTCCTCGCCGCGGACGGCAGGTCGGCGCTCGCGGCGACCCGGAAGCTGCGCCCCGACGCGGTCGCCACCGATGTCATGATGCCGGGCATCGACGGCTTTGGGCTGGTGGCGGCCATCCGCGCCGACCCGGAACTGGCGGCCACGCCCGTGCTCATGCTGTCCGCGCGGGCCGGGGCCGAGGCGGTCGACGAGGGCTACGCCGGTGGGGCCGACGACTATCTGCCCAAGCCGTTCCGCTCCCGGGAGCTGGTCGACCGGCTGAAGTCGCGGCTGTCCGCGGCGGCCCGCGAACGCGACCGCCAGCGTCGCGCCGCGGCCTCGGACCTGGTGCACCTCGACTCGGCGCTGCAGGCCACCGACTCGGTCGCCGGCATCATGGACGCCCTGCTGGAATCCCCGTTCGGCTCGGCCGACGCCGCCACCGTCACGATCGGCGTCCTCGACGGCGATCGCCACATCCGGTTCGAGTACGCCGGCCACCTGCCCGGAGAACTGCGCGACCGCTACCACGTCACCGAGCTCGACTCCCCGGTGGTGGGGGCCGACGTCGTGCGCACCGGCGAGCCGATGGTCATCCCCGACACGCTCGACCTGCCACCGCGCTACGAGCACGCGGTGCAGGACACCGCCGACAGCGTTCGCGCCTGCGTCGCCCAGCCCTTGCGGGACCACTCGGGCCGCGTCGTCGGGGTGCTGGCCCTGCTGTGGCCCGCGCCCCGCCGGTTCGACGCCGCCGAGCTCGACGCGTTCAGCCGCGTGGCCGAACTGACGTCGTCGGCCCTGGACCGGGTCCGCGTGATGGAGCGCGAACACCGCATCGCCGTCGACTTCCAAGAGCACCTGCTGGATCTGGACCGGGCCTCGACGGCCGCCGTGGTGGCGGCCGTGTACCAGCCGGCCGGGGAGGCGATGCGGGTCGGCGGCGACTGGTATTCGGTCACCCCGCTGGACCGCGGCAGCCGACTCGGGATATCGGTGGGCGACGTCGTCGGCCACGGCCTGCCCGCGGCGATCGTGATGAGCCGGCTGCGCGCCGCGGTGGCGGCCTCTGCCCTGACCGCGGGCCAGCCGGGCGCGGTGCTGGGCGCGCTGGACCGGTACGGGGCCAGCGTCGCGGGGGCGCGCTGCGCGACGGTGGCCTACGCGCTGATCGCGACCGAGCCGGACACCGGGTGCGCCACCGTCAATTACAGCTGCGCCGGCCATCCCTACCCGCTGCTGGTCCTGCCCGACCACCAGGCGGTGTTCCTGACGGCCGGCCGGCGGCTGCCGGTCGCCATCAAGGAACACGATGCGCAAAGCTATCCGTCCGACGCCACCGCGACGGCGAACATGCCGCCGGGAAGCCTGATCCTGCTCTACACCGACGGACTCATCGAGCGCGCCGGCGAGACGCTCGACGACGGCCTGGCCCGGCTCAAGGCCGCGGCCGCCGAATGCGCCGACCTGCCGGTCGAGTCCGTCTGCGCCGAGCTGCTGTCCCGGATGGCGCCCCCCGACGGCTACCGCGACGACGTCGTCGTGCTGGCGCTGCGCCCGAGCCATGAAGCCGCAAGCAGCTTCGCCACCGTGGTGACGGCCGCGGCGGGTCAGATTCCCGTCGTGCGGGAACGGCTGCGCGCCTGGCTGTCCCGGGTCGGCGTCGTCCCGAAGCGTGAACTGGACATCCTGCTGGCGACCGGGGAAGCCGTGACCAACGCGATCGAGCACGGCAGTGACGGCGAGTCCCGCCGGACCGTCTCCCTGGAGGCCTTCGTGCACCAGCGGACGGTCGCCGTCACGATCAGCGACACCGGCCGGTGGGCCGGCGATTCCTCGGCCAGCCTGCGCAGCCGGCGCCGTGGCCGGGGTCTTTCCCTGATCGGCGGGCTGGCCGACCACGTCGACACCCTTCGCACGCCTGGGGGCACCCGGGTCACGATGCGGTTCGACCGGGCCCTCGGGACGGCCTAATTTTTGCTAGGCCTCTTCCATGGCCTCGCCGAGCTCCTCTAAGAGCTTGTTGTGGTGATTGCTGGCCAGCAGGTGTCCGGCGGCGAAGACGACGGCCACCGGCCAGTCGATGAGTTCGAGCGCCGCCAGGGCGGCCAGGCCCCCGAAGTAGGCCAGCTGTTCGGGCCGGGGAATCTCCATCTGCCCGAGCACCGGAAGGTTCACGTGGAAGGTTTCGCCCTCGCGGATCCTCTGCACGGCCTCGCGTTGCGATGTCCCCCTGCGCGACTTCTTTTCCGCCATCATTTGCCTTTCAGTAACGAAGGGTTTGCCGAGTCGCCGGGTGCTCCGACCACCGTCGGACCTATGTCGACGATGACAGACACCGGGGGCGATCCGCTGGTTTCATCTATTGCTCTGGTGCTGAAGGTGCCGTTACTGGAACTCTATGCGCTGCTGTGGCGGGTCGGGGTCGTCGAGGTTCACCCACCTCAACGGGGGCGGCGCCGGATTTGTCCGGACCCGTCAGCGCACGATTCGCAATCCCGATCGCGACGGTCGCCGCAGCGGCGGATCCCAGCCCCTGCGCCCAGCCGAGTGGACCCAGCGGTGTGCATCCCAGCAGTTGGCTGACGACCGGGATGCTGATCAACGTCCCCATCGCCGCGAGCGAGCCCACCGCGGTCAAGACCACCAACGGGGCATGCGAATCCAGCAGCGTCTGACCCAGCTCGGCGCCCACCAGGGCGACCAGCGCGACGGTGGAGGCGCGCTGCGGGCGACCGGTGACGCTGCCCATCGCCCACGCCGCCGTCGTCGCGGCGGCCGTTGTGACGCCGCGGATCGCGACCGCGCGCCATAGCGCGGGCTGGTCCGGTCCCCGGATGCCCGGGTCGACCGGGCCGCTGGGCTTGCTCACCGCCAGGGCCGCCGCCGGCAGCGCGTCGGTCATCATGTTCACCAACAGCAGCTGCCGCGTGTTCAACGGCGAGGTCCCGGTGATCGCGCTGCCGATGATCGCGAACAACACCTCGCCGGCATTGCCGCCCAGCAGCACCGACACGGCCGCCTGCACCCGCTGCCAGAGTTGGCGGCCCTCTTCGATCGCGTTGCGCAGGCCCTCGATGCGGGCATCGACCAGCACCACATCGGCCGCCATGTGCGCCGGGTCGCTGCCCCCGGCAACGACGCCGATGCCGACCGTGGCGGCCCGGATGGCCGCCGCGTCGTTCGCGCCGTCGCCGACCATCGCGGTGCGCACGCCCGCGCTCTCGAGCGTCTGAACGACCTGCACCTTGTTCTCCGGCGTCATCCGGGCGAAGATCACCCGCTCGGTCACGACGCGCTCCTGATCCTTGCGCGACAACGCGTCCCATTCCGCGCCGCTGATCACCTGTCCGGCGGTCACGCTCATCCCGAGTTCCTCGGCGATGACCTTCGCGGTGATCGGATGGTCGCCGGTGATCAGCTTGACGCCCACCGAAAGCCTGCGCAGATCCGCCAGCAGCCCGGCCGCCTCGGCGCGGGGGGTGTCGGACAAACCCAGGAACCCGGTGAGGGTCAGCCCCTCGCGGGCGAAGTCGGCGATGTCGTCGGGCTCGTGCCGGATGGCCCGCGCCTGGGCGGGGCTCAGCTGCCGGCGCGCCACCGCGATCACCCGCAGGCCGCCGCCGGCCATCCTCGCGACCGTCTCCTCCATTTCGGGGCTGACGCCGTCGCAGGCGGCCAACACCACCTCGGGGGCACCCTTGACGGCCAGCTCGGTTTCCGTCACCGAGGCGGAGAACGACCGGCCGGAGCGGAACGGCAGGTGCGCGACGGGCGCGGCCGAGTTGTGGCCGTTTACCGCTGAGGCGGCCTCGACGATGGCGACGTCGGTGGCGTGCACGTGCGGGTCGCCGTTGGACGGCGGTGCGGCGTGCGCGGCGCAGCGCAGCACCTCCTCACGCGAAGTGCCCGACACCGCAACGACTTCGGTGACGCGCAGCCGGTTCTGGCTCAGCGTGCCGGTCTTGTCGAAGCAGACCACGTCGATGCGGCCGAGCGCCTCCACCGAACGCGGCACGCGGACCAGCGCGCCGAACCTGGTCAGCCGCCGCGCCGACGCGGCTTGCGCCAGGGTCGCCACCAACGGCATGCCTTCGGGCACCGCCGCGACGGCGATGGCGATCCCGCTCGCGACGGCCTGGCGCAGGACCGAGCCCCGCAGCAGCCCCAGCGCGCCGACCAGCGCGCCGCCGGTCATGCTGACAGGGAAGGCGCGGTTGGTGAGCTGGCTGAGCTGGTGCTGCAGGCCGACGTCCGGGGAGAGGTCGCCGGAGACCAGCTCGGCGGCGCGGCGTTCCTGGGTGTCGGCCCCGACCGCGGTCACCACCGCCACCGCGGTGCCTGCCACCACGGTCGTCCCCGCGTACAGCATGCAGCGGCGTTCGGCGAGCGCGGCGCCGGGTGTCGGCTCGACCTGCTTCTCCACCGACAGCGACTCACCGGTCAGCGTCGACTCGTCGACCTCGACGTCGACCTCCTCGACGATCCGGGCGTCGGCGGGCACCACCTCGTGGGTGCGCACCTCGATGACGTCGCCGGGCTGCAGCTGCGCCGCGATGACGTCGGCGTACGCCCGCTCACCCTCCCCGTCGGAGAGGACCTTGCGGGCCGGTGGGATCTGTTGTGCGAGTAAATGGTTCAGCCGGTTTTCGGCTCGCAGCCGCTGGCTGGCCGCGAGCATGGAGTTCCCGGTCAGCACCGAGAAGACCAGGACGGCGTCGACCGGCGAGCCGAGCACGGCGCTGGCCGCCGATCCGAGCGCGAGCACGGGCGTCAGCGGGTCGGTCAACTCGGCGCGCACGGCGCCCAGGAACTGCAGCACGGCGTGCGTGCGGGTTTGGGGCTGCGCCGCGCCCAGGGTGGCCAGCGCGAGCCGCCCCGGATCGCCGGCGGGCTCGGAAGCGGGCGGCGGCAGCGCCCGGCGGACATGCTCGACCGCCATCGCGTGCCACTCCTGGACGGGAGCCGGGCGCGGGGCATCCGCCCGGATGATGCCGCGCGCCAGCAGATATCCGGACAACGCACCGGCCGCCGCCCCGCTGGTCACCGGCCCGCGCCCGATGCCGCGGACGCCGGGGATCATCAGCAGCGAGCCCATCGCCGTTGCGCCGGCGGAGATCCCGACGCCGCGTTGGGCGGCAGCCCGCGCCGCCGGCAGCGCGCGCAGCACCCGCCAGGCCGCCGCCAGGTCGGGCAGCAGCAGGTCTGCGTACCACGGCGGCGGGCCGTCCCCGGGCTCGGGCAGCATGCCAAGCGCCACGTCGGCCGACCAAACCGCTTGCGCCCCGGCCGATGACAGCACGGCGACCGTGCGGCCCGCCGCCTGAAGGTCAGCGACGGCGCGGGCCAGCGCGTCGTCGACGGACCCCCGCTCCAGCGGCCTGATGTCGTCGAACGCGGGGCGCAGTTCGCCCAGTGAATCGTCCTCGACGGAGACCAGCTCGGCCTTCGTCCGGTGCGCCTCGGCGACGACGGCCGACGCCAGCGGGTCGTGCGTGAAGCAGAAGAGCGCCTCCACTTCGCCATTCGGCTTACTGGCCGATATTCCCGGCACCGGGTGCCAGCCGGGGCTCAAGCGCTGGTTTTCCAGCATCAGCTGGGCGCGCGACCACGCTGCGGGCAGCTCGGCTTCCTTTGCGCCGCGGATGATCTGCACCCGCAGGCCGCGGGTGCACAACACCCGCGGGTCGATGACGATCGCGTCCACCCGGTCCAGGCGGCGCAGCGCCTCCGGGCGCAACGACAGCACCGCGTGCCGCTCGGCCAGCCCCTGTCCGAGCGCGGCGGCGAAGGCCTCCGGCGTGGTCCGGTTGGCCGCCGGGGTGGTCACCAGGACGGCCAGGGCCGCCTGGTGCAGGTTGCGGGTGGTGGCGCCGACGATCCCGGCGCTGACCGCCTGGACGAGCGCGAATCGATTTCCGAAATGGTCGGCCGGCCGGCCGCGCGGGGGCTTCGACCGCGCCGACGGGTCGGTGTGCGGCTGATCGGCGTGGCCGGCCAGTTGTGGCTCGTGCCGGACCCAGGCGCGGGCCTCCGCGCGGCATTCGGCCGCTTTGAGCGACTGCATCAGCAGGCCGACCGACAACGACGCGGGGGACAGGGTGACGGTTTCCGCGGCCGTCACCGCCAGCGCCAGCACGGTGTCGGTCGCGGGGCGGCCGATGCGGTCCTCCAGCAGGCGGCGCAGCCACGGCTGGTAGTCGAGGGCCACCACGCCCGCCAGGACGCCGATGGGCATGCGCGGCCAGCGCAGCGCCCGGCCGGTGAGCGCTATGCCCAGCCCGGCCGCGCTGGCGGCCGCGGTCGCGGCGCGGGTGGCCAGCACCACGCCGTCGCCCGGCAGGCTCGTCCGGGGCGCCGACGGCTTGGCGGTCGTCCTTGGCGCGCAACGCCTCTCGGCGCCGTCGACGGCGCGGCAGAGGTCGCGCAGCGAGGTGTCCGCGTCGCCGATGGTGATCACCACCCGCGACAGCGGGTAGTTCAGGGCGGCCGACGCCACACCGGGTTGGGCCAGCACCGCCTCCAGGACCGTGCGTCCGAGTTCGTTGGCCGAATCGTCTTTCGAGGCGCCGTCGAGCCCGCGTACCTCGATCCAGGCGCGGTCCCGGCCGCGCCAACACCGTCGGCTCAGTATTGCCGGCGTGCCCCCGGGCAGCTCGCCCGTGATCGCCCGCGCGCCTTCGCGAAGCGGAATCGCGGCGATGGTGATGCCGGACTCGACCAACGAGGTGGTCGCCTGGATGCCGGTCGCGACGACGCGCAACGGCAGAGATTGTCGTATTGCCGTCGCAATGGCCAAAGCGTTGTCGGATAGCCCGATTTAGTTGGTGCTACGCAACTCGGCGCTGCCGGCCCGACGCCCGGCGGCCTTCTTGGCGGTCGATTTGCTGGCCGCTTTCTGCGGCGCGGCCTTCGGTGCCGCCGGTTCCACCGGGACCGCCTTGAGGCTGGCCTTCGTCGACTTCGCCGGTTCCTGCTTGCGGCTCAGTCGCTGCAGCAGCAGGGCGCTGCCGCCGACCGCCAGCAGCACCGGCCACTCCACCAGTCCCGCGACGCCCAGGGCGCCGAACGCCACCGCGGCCGCGGGCGCGGAGTGGCTGCCGCTGCTCATGCCCTTCTTGATGCCCTCGGCGGCGCCGGCGACGCCCCCGATGACCCCGTTGACCGCCGCGCCACCCACCGCGCCGGCCGCCGCGGTCGTCGTGGTCGCCACGCGACTCACCGCCTGACCCACGCCCCGGACCGCTCCGCCGATGACACTCATGCTGACTCCCTGGCTTTCTGCCCTTGCCGCGAAACCCGCGTCACCGGCGAGGTGTACCCGCTTGAACGCATCGTTAACAGCAAAAAAACATTGTATCTGCTTCTAACAAAACAAAGCCTGCCACTTTGGAAACCGGCAGACAACGAGTGGCCGCATTTAATTTGCTTGAGCTTAACCTGATCGTGCTTGCGGTGCGATCTCGGTGAAAGCGAATTAGGCCCGCCTTATATCGATCAGCACCGGTGCGTGGTCGCTGGCGGCCTTGCCCTTGCGCTCGTCGCGGACGATCTGGGCGTCCGTGACGCGCTCGGCCAATTCCGGGGAGGCGAGGATGAAGTCGATGCGCATGCCCTGGCGCTTCGGGAAGCGCAACTGGGTGTAGTCCCAGTAGGTGTACACGCCCGGTCCGGGCGCGAAAGGCCGTACCACGTCGGTGAATTGGGCGTCGACGATGGCGCCGAACGCGCGGCGCTCCGGCTCGGAGACGTGGGTGGCGCCGGCATAGAATTCGGTGCTCCACACGTCGTCGTCCGTCGGGGCGATGTTCCAGTCGCCGGCCAGCGCGATCTGGGCCGTGGGATCGTCGCGCAACCACCCCGCCGCCGTATCACGCAGCGCGGCAAGCCATTCCAACTTGTAGAAGTAATGCGGGTCGCCCACCGCGCGGCCGTTGGGCACGTAAAGGCTCCAGACCCGGACCCCGTCGCAGGTGGTGCCGAGCGCGCGGGCCTCGGCCGTCGCGGCCACCTCCGGCTTACTGCTCCAGCTGGGCTGGCCGTCGAAGCCGATCTGTAGGTCGTCGAGGCCCACGCGGGAGGCGATCGCCACGCCGTTCCATTGGTTGAAGCCGACATGCGCCACCTCGTAGCCGAGTTCGAAGAACGGCAGGGTGGGGAATTGGCTGTCGGAGCACTTGGTCTCCTGCATGGCCAGCACGTCGACGTCCGCGCGGGCCAGCCAGTCGAGGACGCGGGGCAGGCGGCTGCGAATCGAGTTCACGTTCCAGGTGGCCAGCCGCAGCGGCGATCGCAAGCGCGGCGAGGCCGGGCGCTGCGGGTCGCCGCCATCGATCAGCGGCGATCGCAAGCGCGGCGAGGCCGGGCGCTGCGGGTCGCCGCCATCGATCAGCGGCGATCGCAAGTGCGGCGAGGCCGGGCGCTGCGGGTCGCCGCCATCGGAATCCGGCGATCGCAAGCGCGGCGAGGCCGGGCGCTGCGGGTCGCCGCCATCGATCACCGCTAGACGGTATCCCAGGCCGGCGAGCGGGCCGGAAAATAGCGGCGGCGATGGTGCGCGCGGAAGCCCAGCGCCTCGGCGAGCGCCATCATGCCGGCGTCGGTGCCGGGCAGGACCAGGTACCCGCGAGTCGCGCCGCGCGCCGCCGCCCGGGCCATTAGCGCTTCGCACGCGGCCGCGGTGGCCGGGTCGTCGGCGGGGCCGGTCACCGACAGGCCGGCCCAGCGCGTGCCGTCGGGGTCGGGTTCGGATGGCGCCGAGGCCGGCAGGTCGCGCACCCAAACGCGTTCCGTGTGTTCGGCGTTCAGCCCCGGCGGCGTCGGCAACAAGCGATCCGGAACGCACAGCCGCGGCGCCAGGCCGCGCCGCTCATACCAGTCGGCGATCGCCGCGATGGTACGGCTGTGCGCCGAAACATCAAGCGGCACCGCGTAATCGACGCCACCTCCGGCGCGCAGCAGCCAGCCCTCGAGCCAGACCCGTTCCGCGCCGGGCAACGCGGCGGCGGCCGCGCGCTCGAGAGCCCGGATCTCGGACGTGCGGACCGGCGCGTCCGTCAGCACCCGCAGCGCGACCACGTCGCCGGCCGCCACCTCCACGACCGCGCCGCTCTTGGTGCGCACCCGCACCGACGGCCCGACCGCCAGCAGGTGTCCGACCGCATCGGTCAGCGGGGGGACCGAGCCTTCCGGGCGCCGGTAGCGAAGCGTCACCCGGGTGCCCGGTTCCGGCCACGAGAACATCAGTGACCGAAGGGGTCCGGCCCTTCACCGGGCAGCCAGGACAGGCCGGGAACGCCCCACCCGTGTGCCTTGACGGCGCGCTTGGCGCTGCGCGCGTGGCGGCCGACGAGACGGTCCAGGTACAAAAACCCGTCCAGGTGGCCGGTCTCGTGTTGCAGCATGCGCGCGAACAGGCCGGTGCCCTCGAGTTCGACCGGGCGGCCGTCGGCGTCCAGACCCCTGACCCGCGCCCAGGTGGCGCGGCCGGTGGGGAAGGACTCGCCCGGGACCGAGAGGCAACCCTCGTCGTCGGCGTCGGGATCGGGCATGGTCTCGGGCACCTCGGAGGTCTCCAGCACCGGGTTGACGACCACGCCGCGGCGGCGGTCGGTCCGGCCGCGGTCGTCGGCGCAGTCGTAGACGAAGACCCGCAGGCCGACCCCGATCTGGTTGGCGGCCAGGCCGACTCCGTGCGCGGCGTCCATGGTGTCGTACATGTCGGCGATCAGCTTCGGCAGGTCGGCCGGCAGGGAACCGTCGGCGCCGACGGGCACCGGCTGCGTCGGGGTGTGCAAGACCGGATCGCCGACGATCCGGATCGGTACGACTGCCATGGTCGGCTAAGCTACCGCACGCGCGTGCGCGTCCGGGCCGGCGATCGCCGGTGCGGGCAATCTGAGCCAATCGGCCGACTCGCGGGTCTGGATGACGGCTTGAGGGTTTGGGCCGTGGTTCAATATTCGCCGAAACACGCCCTTAGGTAAGTCAAGTCATTAGAGCAGCTGAGAATTCGCCGGAAGGGTCCAGGGGAAGCTATATGGACAGCGCCATGGCGCGGGCAAATCGATCGGGGGACGATGCCGAGATCGCAGATGGGCTCACCCGCCGCGAACACGACATCCTCGCCTTCGAACGTCAGTGGTGGAAATTTGCGGGCGTAAAAGAAGAAGCCATCAAAGAGTTGTTCTCGATGTCGGCGACGCGCTACTACCAGGTGCTCAACGCACTCGTCGACCGCCCCGAGGCGCTGGCCGCCGACCCGATGCTGGTGAAGCGGTTGCGGCGGCTGCGGGCGAGCCGCCAGAAGGCGCGGGCGGCGCGGCGCCTGGGCTTCGAGGTGACCTGACTCGCTACAGTGGGCTCGATGAAAGAGCGAGTCCCCGACTCCACCGGGCTTCCCCTGCGGGCGATGGTGATGGTGCTGTTGTTCCTGGGGGTCATTTTCCTGTTGCTCGGTTGGCAGGCGCTGGGCTCGTCCGGCAGCTCCGAGGACGACTCGGCGTCGGCGGCCTCCACGTCCACCAGCACCAGCGCGTCGCCCACGTCGACGAGCGCTAAGCCCGCGGGGAACCACGCCGAGGTGCAGATCTACAACATCTCGACGAAAGAGGGCGTCGGCGCCCGCACCAAGGACCAGCTCACCACCGCCGGTTTCAACGTCACCAAGGTCGACAACATGACCGTGCCCGACGTGTCGGCCACCACGGTTTATTACACCGACGCCGACGACGAGCACGCGACCGCCGATGCGGTCGGCAAGAGCCTGGGCGCGCCGGTCGAACCGCGCATCCCCGCGCTGGCCGGCCAACCGCCGGGCGTCATCGTGCTCGTTACGGGCTGAGGCTTGAGCGGCTAGGCTTCCGCTATGCCTCCGTTTGCTGGTCACCGCACTGCCGCCGTCACCGTTTCCGCGCTCTCCGCAGCCACGTGCGCCGCGCTGCTGGGGGCGTGCTCATCGCCTCAGCACGCCTCGACCTCACCGGGCACCACGCCGGCCGTCTGGACCGGATCGCCGGCACCGACCGGAACCCCGATACCGGAGGGCGGGCCCGTCGCCGCCGCGGCGGGCAAGAACATCACCACCCACCTGAAGGCGCCCGACGGCACCGAGGTCGCGACCGCGACGTTCCAGTTCAACAACGGCTACGCCACCGTGACCATCGAGACGACGGGCAACGGGGTGCTGACGCCGGGATTCCACGGGGTGCACATCCACAAGACCGGAAAGTGTGAGCCCAATTCCGTCGCCCCCACCGGCGGCGCGCCCGGAGATTTCCTGTCCGCCGGAGGGCACTTCCAAACGCCCGGCCACACCGCCGAACCCGCCAGCGGCGACCTGACCTCGTTGCAGGTACGCAAGGACGGGTCCGGGGTGTTGATGACCACCACGGACGCGTTCGCCATGGACGACCTGCTCACCGGCGAAAAGACCGCGATCATCATTCATGCGGGCGCCGACAACTTCGCCAACATCCCGCCGGAGCGGTACAACCAGAGCAACGGCACCCCGGGGCCCGACCAGACGACAATGAGCACCGGTGACGCCGGCAAGCGGGTCGCGTGCGGTGTGATCGGTGCCGGCTAACAGGCAGAACGCGCGCATCGATTTCGCCCGTTCACCGCGGCCGACCCTGGGGGTGGAGTGGGAGTTCGCGCTCGTCGACGCGCAGACCCGTGACCTGAGCAACGAAGCCACGGCGGTGATCGCCGAGATCGGCGAAAACCCGCGCGTGCACAAGGAGTTGCTGCGCAACACGGTCGAAGTGGTCAGCGGGGTGTGCAATTCCACCGAGGAGGCGATGGAGGATCTGCGGGAGACCCTGGGACCCGCACACCGGATCGTCCGGGACCGGGGCATGGAGCTGTTGAGCGCCGGCGCCCACCCCTTCGCGCAGTGGTCGACCCAGAAGCTCACCGACGCGCCCCGCTACGCCGAACTGATCAAACGCACCCAGTGGTGGGGGCGGCAGATGTTGATCTGGGGCGTGCACGTGCACGTCGGAATCTCCTCGGCGCACAAGGTGATGCCGATCATGACGTCGCTGCTGAAGTACTACCCGCACCTGTTGGCGCTGTCGGCGTCCTCGCCGTGGTGGACCGGTGTGGACACCGGCTATGCCAGCAACCGCGCGATGATGTTCCAGCAGTTGCCCACCGCCGGCCTGCCGTTCCAGTTCCAGACCTGGGCGGAGTTCGAGGGGTTCGTCTACGACCAGAAGAAGACCGGCATCATCGATCACGTCGACGAAGTCCGTTGGGACATCAGGCCTTCGCCGCACCTGGGCACAATCGAGGTGCGGGTGT
>NZ_LZKD01000272.1:0-15250 GCF_001668695.1 Mycobacterium sp. E2497 | reverse complement strand
GCTGTGCAGCTACGGGGTGGCGGGCCGCGCGCTGGTCGCCGAGCTCGGCGGCGGGGTCGCGGCCAACGTCACGTCGATCGACGCGCGGTTCACCTCGCCGGTGTTCCCCGGCGAGACGCTGACCACGCTGATCTGGCGCACCGAGCCGGGCAAGGCGGTCTTTCGCACCGAGGCCTCGGGCGCCGAGGGTTCCGGACCTCGCGTGGCGCTCGACGACGGCGCGGTGGAATACGTCCAGGCCTAGCCGGACAGCCGGCCCGCCAGGCGGGCGGTGAACTCGCCGGCCTTCGCCGGGCTGTCCAGGGCGAACCGCGCCGCGGTGGCGCGGTCACCGTCGTCGTAGTGCCGCACCAGGATCGGCACCCCGCCGTCGCGGACCGCGTCGAACGCGTCCTCGTCGGTGATGTCGTCGCCGAGATAGACCGGCGTCAGGGCGCCGGACTCGGCCTCGGTCAGGTGAGAGAGCACCCAGCGCAACGTCTTTCCCTTGTCCCAGTCCAGGTCCGGGCGCAGCTCGATGACCTCGCGTCCGGTGGTCACCCGGAGGCCGTCGCGCCGGCCCGCGGCGCGCACGGCGGCAGCCACCTCGCCGACGCGGTCCCGCGCGGCGTTGCGGTAGTGCACGGCGACGCCAAAACGCTTGTGCTCCACCACCACACCGGGGATGGAGCCCAGCCGCTCGCGCAGCTGGGCGGCCGCGCGTTCCAGCACCGGGACGGCCGTCGCCGCCTCGTCGTTCTGGTGGTGCGCGCCGTCGGGCGCGGTCAGCTCGAAACCATGGCTGCCGGCATACCAAATCCCGTGAACGCCAACACGTTTCGTCACATCGGCCAGATCGCGGCCCGACAGCACCGCGACCGGGCACCGCGCCGCCAGCTGCCGCAGCGCCTCGGTGGCACCCGCGACCGGGACGGCGGCGTCGGGGTCGTTGACGATGTCGGAGAGTGTGCCGTCGAAGTCGAAGAACACCGCCGGCCTGCGCTCGGCCAGGTCGTCGAGCACCGTCAGCGCGTCGGGCAGCCGCGACATCCGGAGGTCCCCGGTGCGCACCGTGACCTCGCGAGCGTCGGCGACGACCGCATCCGCGCCGGCGTCTGCCAGCGCGTCACCGTGCCCGACGCCGATGACCAACGCGAACCCGCCGGCGCGCGCGGCCTTGACGACCGCTTCGTCGGTCGTGACGACCACGCCCCGCCCGGGGAGCGCGCCGACGTCGTCGGCAGCCCTCGACAGGTCCTCGGCCGAGGAGAAAACGGCGGTGGCCACGCCGATCTCATGCAACCGGCCGTCCAGCGCGGGCTCTGGCGCGTCGAACAGCACCGCGTCGTGGCGACGCGGGTCGATGACGACCGACCCCGACTGTGGCATGACCCAACCTTCTCACGAGGATCGGTCCGGCCGGGAGCCGGTCAGTGCCGCGCTTGTCCCGGGAAAGGCGGGCGCGGCCCCGGTGTGCGGCCGGGGAAGGCGCGGTGGGATCGCTTGCGGCGACGATCGCCGAACAGCAGGACCGAGTCCTGGCTGAGCGCGACGAGGCGTGCCATGCCGAGCTCGATGCCGGCGGCCAATTGCTTGACGTCGAACGCGGCGCCGCGCTCGGCGGTGATACCGAACACGAGTTCGTCGCCGTAGCTGAGCACCGCGACTCCGGTGCTCAACTCGACGGCGGTCGGCGGGATGGGCAGCACGCGCTCCATCGTCTGACCCATCAGCCGCAGCCGGTGCCGCGGCCCAGGCGCGTTCGTGGTCAACGTCACGATGGGACGCTGCGGCAGTCGCGACAGCAGTTGGATCACGCCGTCGCGCACCATGTTCGGCAGGCAGTTGAGCGCCGCCTCGACGATGCCGCCGGACGGTGTGGGGTCGGTTCCCCCGGCGCCCCAGCGGGTCTGCACGGTGCGCAACCGCTGGACCGGGTCGTCGTGTTCGACGGGCAGGTACGGTGACCGGACCGGCGTCGGCACCAGGGCGCGCAGCGAGTCCGCCCGCGGTTCCTCGCCGCGGCCGAGCAGGACCGTGCGGAAGCCCTCGGCGGTCGCGGCGAGCGCGACGTCGTTGACGGTGGCACCGAACCTGCGGCAGACCCGGTCGACGTCGGCGATCGGGACGCGCACCGTGGCGTAGCGCCGCAGGACGGCGGCCCGGTCGTGTGTCCGCAAGGCGGGCCAGACCGCGCCGAGGACGGCGCCGGTCGCGGTCCAGGACATCCGCCACAGCGCGTCGGGCGAGTCGTTTCGGCGCCGTGGCGTGCGCGAAACGGGTTCGGCGGCAGGGGTGTTGGCGAAGGCGGCGGCGTCGGCGTCGTCGCACAGCCGGGTGAGCAGCTGCGCGGGCGAGTTGCCGTCCGTCAGGCGGTGATGGGTCTTCATCAGGATCGCCCAGCGGTTGCCCTTCAGGCCTTCTATCACCCAGCATTCCCAGGGCGGACGGTCCGGGCGTAGGGGTCGCTCGAGGGCGTGGGCGATGGCCGCGGCCAGCTCGGCCTCGTCACCCGGCCGGGGGATCGCCACCCGGCGCACGTGGCGGCCGAGGTCGAATCCCGGGCAGTCGACCCACTCGTGGCGCGCCGGGTGGGGCCGCAGCAATTGCGTGCAGCGGGGTATTGACCGAATGCGTTCGGCCAGAAGGCATTCGAGGCGACGGTAATCGGGTGTGCCGCCATCGACGATGGCCACCGCGCCGATCGCCAGGCCGGCGTGCTGGTCGGGATCCTGAGCCTTCAGGAGTGCCGTATCCAATACCCTCACCTGCGCCATGCTCGCCCCCGCCGGAAATTTCGCCCGGTTACCAGTGTCTGCCCTGCCCCGCTTCCGCGGTAGGCACGCGGCGTTAAGACCTTGTTTAGGAGTTGAAGATCGGTTTAACAACGGTTGGCGCAGGCGAGAGGCAATTCGAACATATTTTCGATAGACTGCGAACCGTGGGTTGGTTTAATGGCCCGCCGAGCTGGGCGGAGATGGAGCGGGTGCTCAACGGCAAGCCGCGCCATGCCGGCGTGCCGGTGGCGCCAGGGGAGGATGCCCCCCTGTCGCCCAAGCGCGGAACGTACCGGCCGCCGGACGGTACCCGGGCGGCCCGCTCGTCCGTCACTCATTCCGTTCCGTATGCCGAGCTGCACGCGCATTCGGCGTTCAGCTTTCTCGACGGGGCCGGTACGCCGGAGGAGCTGGTGGAGGAGGCCGCCCGGCTGGGGTTGCGCGCCCTGGCGCTGACCGACCACGACGGCCTGTACGGGGCGGTGCGGTTCGCCGAGGCGGCCGCCGAACTCGAGCTGCGCACCGTGTTCGGCGCGGAACTGTCGTTGGGGCCCTCGCAAAGATCCACAGCCCGCACCGAGGCCCCCGACCCGCCTGGCCCGCACCTGCTGGTGCTGGCCCGCGGCCCGGAAGGCTACCGGCGGCTGTCCCGTCAGCTGGCCGCGGCGCACCTGGCCGGCGGGGAGAAGGGCAAGCCGCGCTACGGGATCGACGCGCTGACCGAGGCCGCCGGCGGGCACTGGCACATCCTGACCGGATGCCGCAAAGGCCATGTCCGCCAAGCCCTTTCCGACGGCGGCCCGGACGCGGCGGCCCGCGCGCTGGCCGACCTGGTGGACCGGTTCGGCTCGCAAAGGGTCAGCATCGAGCTGACCCACCACGGTCAACCCCTCGACGACGAGCGCAACGCGGCGCTGGCCGGGATCGCGCCGCGCTTCGGTGTCGGCGTCGTCGCCACCACCGGGGCGCATTTCGCGGGCCCGTCGCGGCGCCGGCTGGCCATGGCGATGGGCGCCATCCGGGCGCGGCAGTCCCTGGACGCCGCCGCCGGGTGGCTGGCCCCGCTGGGGGGCTCGCACCTGCGGTCCGGCGAGGAGATGGCCCGGCTGTTCGCCTGGTGCCCCGACGCGGTGAGCGCCGCCGCCGAGCTCGGCGAACAGTGCGCGTTCGGGCTGGCGTTGATCGCCCCGCAGCTGCCGCCCTTCGACGTGCCCGGCGGGCACACCGAGGACAGCTGGCTGCGGCAGCTGACCATGACGGGCGCGCGTGACCGCTACGGGCTGCCCGACGCCGCGCCGCGCGCGTACGCCCAGATCGAACACGAGCTTAAAGTGATTGCACAGCTGCGGTTTCCGGGCTACTTTCTGGTGGTCCACGACATCGCCCGGTTTTGCCGGGAAAACAACATCCTGTGTCAGGGCAGGGGATCGGCGGCCAACTCCGCGGTCTGTTACGCCCTGGGTGTCACCGCGGTGGACCCGGTGGCCAACGAGTTGCTGTTCGAGCGCTTCCTGTCGCCCGCCCGCGACGGGCCGCCCGACATCGACATGGACATCGAGTCCGACCAGCGCGAAAAGGTCATCCAGTACGTCTACGACAAATACGGCCGCGACTACGCCGCCCAGGTCGCCAACGTCATCACCTACCGGGGCCGGATCGCGGTGCGCGACATGGCCCGCGCCCTGGGCTTCTCGCAGGGGCAGCAGGACGCCTGGAGCAAGCAGCTCGGCCACTGGGACGGGCTGGACCCTGCCTCGCCCGACTCGGATGTTCTAGAGGGCATCCCGCCGACGGTGGTCGAGCTGGCCAACCAGATCCGGAACCTGCCTCGGCACATGGGCATTCACTCCGGTGGCATGGTGATCTGCGACCGCCCGATCGCCGACGTGTGCCCGGTGGAGTGGGCGCGCATGGAGAACCGCAGCGTGTTGCAGTGGGACAAGGACGACTGTGCGGCAATCGGTTTGGTGAAATTCGACCTGCTCGGGCTGGGCATGCTGTCCGCGCTGCACTACGCGATCGACCTGGTGGCCGAGCACAAGGGGATCGAAGTCGACCTGGCCCGGCTCGACCTCTCCGAACCC
This sequence comes from Mycobacterium sp. E2497, assembly GCF_001668695.1. Taxonomy (NCBI): domain Bacteria; kingdom Bacillati; phylum Actinomycetota; class Actinomycetes; order Mycobacteriales; family Mycobacteriaceae; genus Mycobacterium; species Mycobacterium sp. E2497. Next base: position 10,410 of record NZ_LZKD01000272.1, on the reverse strand, counting down.
GCGGTGTACGAGATGCTGGCCCGCGCCGATTCCGTCGGCGTGTTCCAGGTCGAGTCACGCGCGCAGATGGCCACCCTGCCGCGGCTGAAGCCGCGGATCTTCTACGACCTGGTGGTCGAGGTCGCGCTGATCCGTCCCGGGCCCATCCAGGGCGGGTCGGTGCACCCCTACATCCGGCGGCGCAACGGGCTGGACCCGGTGGTCTACGACCACCCGTCCATGGAGCCGGCACTGCGAAAGACGCTGGGGGTGCCGCTCTTTCAGGAGCAGCTGATGCAACTCGCGGTCGACTGCGCCGGGTTTTCCGCCGCCGAGGCCGACCAGCTGCGCCGCGCCATGGGCTCCAAGCGTTCGACCGAACGCATGCGGCGGCTGCGCGGGCGGTTCTACGACGGCATGCGCGCGCTGCACGGCGCGCCCGATGAGGTGATCGACCGGACCTACGAAAAGCTGGAAGCCTTCGCCAATTTCGGCTTCCCGGAAAGTCACGCGCTGAGTTTCGCGTCGCTGGTGTTCTACTCGTCGTGGTTCAAGCTGCACCACCCGGCGGCGTTCTGCGCGGCTCTGCTGCGCGCGCAGCCGATGGGTTTCTATTCGCCGCAGTCGCTGGTGGCCGACGCGCGCCGGCACGCAGTGACGGTGCACGGCCCGGACGTCAACGCCAGCCTGGCCCACGCCACGCTCGAGAACGCGGGCACCGAGGTCCGGCTCGGTCTGGGCGCCGTGCGCTACATCGGCGACGACCTCGCCGAGCGGTTGGTGCAGGAGCGAAAGGCCAACGGCCCATTCGCTTCCCTGCTGGACCTGACGGCCCGGCTGCAACTGAGCGTGCCGCAGACCGAGGCGCTGGCGACGGCCGGCGCGCTGGGCTGCTTTTCCATGTCGCGGCGCGAGGCGCTGTGGGCGGCCGGGGCCGCGGCCACCCAACGGCCGGACCGGTTGCCCGGCGTGGGCTCGTCCTCGCACGTCCCTGCGCTGCCCGGGATGAGCGAGCTGGAGCTGGCCGCCGCCGACGTGTGGGCCACCGGCGTCTCCCCGGACAGCTACCCGACGCAGTTCCTGCGGGCCGACCTGGACGCGATGGGCGTGGTGCCCGCCGAGAGGCTGCTGGACGTGCCCGACGGTGACCGCGTGCTGATCGCCGGCGCGGTGACCCACCGGCAGCGGCCCGGGACGGCCCAGGGGGTGACGTTTCTCAACCTCGAGGATGAGACGGGAATGGTCAACGTGCTCTGCACGCCTGCGGTGTGGGCGCGGCACCGCAAGCTGGCCAACAGCGCGCCGGCGATGCTGGTGCGCGGCCAGGTCCAAAACGCCAGCGGCGCTGTCACCGTCGTCGCCGAGCGGCTGGGCCGCATCACCCTGGCCGTCGGGTCGAAGTCCCGCGACTTTCGCTAGAAATCGACATCGCCCATCCGCATGCGCCGTAAACTATCGCCTCATCGCTGCGGCTTATCCAGATTAGGGAGTCGAAATGACACTCAACCGTAGTCGCCTTGGCGCTGCGATGCTGGGTTGTGCTGCGGCGCTTGTTCTTCCAATCGCGGTTGCCAGCGCCGATCCGCCCGACCCGCACCAGCCCGACATGACGAAGGGCTACTGCCCGGGCGGTCGATGGGGTTACGGCAATTTGGCCGTGTGCGACGGCGAGAAGTACCCCGACGGGTCGTTTTGGCACCAGTGGATGAAGACCTGGATCGTCGGCCCCCAGTTCTACTACGACTGCGTCGGTGGCGACGAACCCCTCCCGGGTCCGCCACCGCCCGGTGGCTGCGGCGGGGCGATTCCGCCCGACCAGCCAACCCCGCCGCCCCCGCCCTGACCCGACCGAGCGCGACGAGACGACGGCGCTTCCGCGTCGAACGTGCACTGACTGCGCAATTTTGGCCGAATTTTCACCGAGGATGCACGCTCGGTGCCTGAGACGCCGTAGGGGCGGCCATCAACCGCCTCGGTAGTCTCCAAGCATGACCCTCAACTTGTCCGTCGACGAAGTCCTCACCACCACCCGCTCGGTCCGCAAACGCCTGGACTTCGACAAGCCGGTCGGACGCGAGGTGTTGATGGAATGCCTCGAACTCGGGCTGCAGGCGCCCACGGGCTCCAATTCGCAAGGCTGGCAATGGGTGTTCGTCGAGGACGCCGAGAAGAAGAAGGCGATCGCCGACGTGTACCTGGCCAACGCCCGCGACTACCTGAGCGCGCCGGCGCCGCAATACGGCGAGGGGGACACCCGCGGCGAGCGGATGGGCAAGGTGCGCGACTCCGCGACCTACCTCGCCGAGCACATGCACGAGGCGCCGGTGCTGTTGATCCCGTGCATCGAAGGCCGCGACGACCAGAGCCCCGTGGGTGGGGTGTCGTTCTGGGCCTCGCTGTTCCCGGCGGTCTGGAGTTTCTGCCTGGCGCTGCGCTCCCGCGGGCTGGGCTCGTGCTGGACGACGCTGCACCTGCTCCGCGACGGCGAGCAGCAGGTGGCCGACGTGCTGGGCATCCCCTACGACAAGTACAGCCAGGGCGGGTTGTTCCCGATCGCCTACACCAAGGGCACCGACTTCCGCCCCGCCAAGCGGCTGCCCGCCGAGCAGGTCACACACTGGAACGCCTGGTAGCTACACCGCGCCCGAATAGCCGTGCTGCCGCCAGGCCTCGTAGACCGCGACGGCCGCGGCGTTCGACAGGTTCAACGAGCGGCGGCCCGCCAGCATCGGGATGCGCACCCGCTCGGTGACGTGCGGGTCGGCCAGCGTCGCGTCGTCCAGCCCGTCGGGCTCGGGCCCGAACATCAACACGTCGCCGGGGCGGTAGCCGATGTCGGAGAACCGCGTGGTCGATTGCGCGGTGAACGCGAACACCCGCGCCGGCATCAGCGCGTCCCACGCGGCCGGTAACGACGGGTGGACCGTGACCGACGCCAGGTCGTGGTAGTCCAGCCCGGCCCGCCGGAGCTGGGGCTCGGACAGGTCGAACCCCAGCGGCTCGACCAGATGCAGTTCGCAGCCAGTGGCCGCCGCCGTCCGGATGGCGTTGCCCGTGTTCGGGGGAATGCGCGGGGAGTAAAACATCAGCTTGAACACAACGCGATAATGGTCGCATGGTCGAGCAGAGCCTCTGGATGCAGAAAGTCGCTGCCGATCCAGGACATTCGCATTGGTACATCGAGCGGTTCCGGGCGATGGCCCGCGCGGGTGACGACCTGGCCGGCGAGGCCCGCTTCGTGGACGCGATGGCGCCCCGCGGCGCCCACATTCTCGACGCCGGCTGCGGCCCCGGCCGCCTGGGCGGGCACCTGGCCGCCGCCGGACACCACGTCGTCGGCGTCGACGTCGACCCGGCGCTGATCGAGGCGGCCGAGCACGATCATCCCGGCCCGCGCTGGCTGGTCGGCGACCTCGCCGAGCTCGACCTGCCCGCCCGCGGCATCCCCGAACCGTTCGACGTGATCGTGTCGGCCGGCAACGTCATGGCGTTCCTGGCCCCGAGCACGCGGGGCCGGGTGCTGAGCCGGCTGCGCGCGCACCTCGCCGACGGCGGTCGGGCGGCGATCGGCTTCGGCGCCGGCCGCGACTACGCGTTCGCCACGTTCCTCGACGACGCGGCTTCGGCCGGGTTCGCGCCCGATCTGCTGCTGTCCACCTGGGACCTGCGACCGTTCACCGATGACTCCGATTTCCTCGTCGCCGTCCTGCGGCCGGCCTGAAACCTTGACGGGCGCGTTTGCCAGAGTCGTGCGTCCGCGCGCCGGTCCACCTTGGAGAGGCCTGTCTGCTCAGTACGGATTCTGGTGGCCCGGGCCGCGGGCTGTCATACTCGTCGGATTGCCACGTTGACGCGCTCGCGCCCATCTGGCGTGGCACGGGTGGATTAAGCAGGAAGTCTCATGAGCCTCTCGTTTTCTCGAGCGCTGACCATTAGCGCAGCGGCCGGTCACGCGGCCGTGGCGACGTGACCATGTTCGCCCGCCCGGCCAACCCGGCCGAGGCGGCCGCCCCCGAGTCCGCACCGCCCCGCGCCGCCGACGCGGCGCCGGGCAAACGCCCCCGGACCTGGTCGCTGAGCAACTGGCCGGTCGGGTGGAAGGTCCTGGCGATCGTGCTCGTCCCGCTGCTGCTGGCAACGGTGTTCGGGGCGCTGCGCATCGAGGCCGCGATGGCGAACTCGAGTGCCCTGCGGCTGGCTGCGGCCCGCGCCGACGTGGTGCCGGTGATCACCAAGTACATGTCGGCCCTCGATGTCGCCCTGGTGGCGGGCAGCACCGGGCGCGACGTCGAGGGGGCCAAGAAGAACTTCGAGGCCCGCAAGTACGAACTGGACACGCGGCTGCGCGACACCGACGTGAGCCCCGAAGTCCGATCGGGAGTGAACAACCTGCTCGACGGCGGCCAGATGCTGGTCACCAAGGCGACCGACAACGGCCTCGGTTTGCGCGAACGCGTGACCCTGTACGCCCCGATCCTGCTGACCGCGGAGGACGTCATCAACGCGTCGGTACGGGTCGACGACGAGAAGATCCGCGCCCAAACCCAGGGGCTGAGCCGGGCGGTCGGGGCCCGCGGGCAGATGACGATGCAGAATGTCCTCGTCACCCGCGGCGCCGACCTGCCCGAACCGCAGCTGCGGACGTCGATGATCACCCTGGCCGGAACCGAGCCGTCGACGCTGTTCGGGATGAGCGAAGTCCTCGGCGCCGGTTCGCCCGAAGCCAAGACGCTGCAGCAGCAGCTGGTGACCCGGCTGGCGATCATGTCCGACCCGGCCAGCGTGCTCGTCGACAACGCCGACCTGCTGCGCTCGATCCAGACCACCGACGAGATCGCCGACCAGGTCATCAAGGACGCCACCGCGTCGGTGACCAAGTCCGTGCACGCCCAGGCCGCCGACAAGCGCAACTCCGCCATCGTCGACACCGTCGTGGTGCTGACCGCCATCGTCATCGCGCTGGGTGTCGTGCTGCTGGTGGCGCGCGCCCTGGTGCGGCCGCTGCGCGTCCTGCGTGACGGCGCCCTCAAGGTCGCCCACACCGACCTCGAGGAGGAGATCGCGCGGGTCAAGGCGGGCGGGGCCGAGCCGACGCCGGAACCGCTGCCCGTGTACACCACCGAGGAGATCGGCCAGGTCGCCCACGCCGTCGACGAACTGCACACCCAGGCCCTGCTGCTGGCCGGCGATGAGGCGCGGCTGCGGCTGCTGGTCAACGACATGTTCGAGACCATGTCGCGGCGCAGCCGCTCGCTGGTCGACCAGCAGCTGTCGCTCATCGACCGGCTCGAGCGCAACGAGGAGGACCCCGAACGCCTGGACAGCCTGTTCCGGCTGGACCACCTCGCGGCCCGGCTGCGCCGCAACAGCGCCAACCTGCTGGTGCTGGCCGGCGCGCAGCTCGCCCGCGACCAGCGTGACCCGGTGCCGCTGGCGACGGTGCTCAACGCGGCGGTGTCCGAGGTCGAGGACTACCGCCGCGTCGAGATCGCGGGACTGCCCGACAACAGCACGCTGATCGGCGCGGCCGCGGGTGGCGCGATTCACCTGTTCGCCGAGCTGATCGACAACGCCCTGCGCTATTCGCCGCCCTCGACGCCCGTGCGGGTCTCGGCGGCCCGCGGCGGGGACGGGGGGGTCGTGGTGCGGATCGCCGACTCCGGCCTGGGCATGAACGACACCGATCGGCGCATCGCCAACATGCGGCTGCAGGCCGGGGGCGAGGTCAGCCCCGACAACGCCCGCCACATGGGCCTGTTCGTGGTCGGCCGGATCGCGGCCCGGCACGGCATCCGGGTCGGGCTGCGCGGCCCGGCGGCCAACGAGGCGGGCCCCGGCACCACCGCCGAGATCTACCTGCCGCCCGCCATCCTCGAGGGCCCCGGCCAGCCGGTCCGCGTCGCGCGGATCAGGGCCGTCTCGGCACCCAGCGCCCCGGACGTCGCCGAGGAACGGGCGCCCGAGCCGGCGGTCCGCACCGCCGCCGACGACAGCTCCGTGCCGCCGGTCACGCTCTTGCCGCGCCGCAACCCCGGTTCCAGCGGCATCACCGACGTGCCGGCCCAACCCGCCGAGCAGCAGCCCGCGCGGCCCCGGCGCGAGCTGCCCACCCCGTGGTGGGAGAGCGGGACCCCGCCCAAGCCGGCTACCCCGGTGGCCCCCGCGGAGCCGGAGCCCAAACCCGCGCGGACGGCGTCGGACACGTCGGCGTTCTTCGCCGCGCGGTCCCGGGAGGCCGACAAGCCGGCCGCGCCGGTCCCGAGCGGGCCCGGTCCGTCGATTCCGGCCGCCCCGCACAGCGCGGCCACCCCGGCCGACGACGACGTGATCTACCGGCGGATGCTGTCGGAGATGCTGGGCGATCCGCACGACCTGGTCAACAGTCCCGACCTGGACTGGCAGTCGGTGTGGGACCGCGGCTGGACCCTGGCCGCCGCGGCCGAGGAAAAGCCCGTCGAGTCGCGCACCGCCGAGCACGGCCTGCCGGTCCGCACTCCCGGCGCCCGGCTGGTGCCCGGCGCGGCCAACGGCAACGACGCGCCCCAGCAGGACCAGCCGTCCGCCGTGCGGGAGCCCCAGCACGCGGCCGCGGGGCGCGATCCCGAGGCGGTTCGCGCGTCGTTCAGCAGCCACTTCGGCGGGGTGCGCACCGGCCGGTCGCACGCCCGTGAACAAGGATCCGATCAAGAATGACGTCACCCGGGAATTCACTGGATTGGCTGGTGACGCGGTTCGCCCGCGAGGTCCCCGGCGTGGCGCACGCCCTGCTGGTCTCCGTCGACGGGCTGCCCATCGCGGCCAGCGAGCATCTTCCGCGCGAGCGCGCCGACCAGCTGGCCGCCGTCGCCTCCGGCCTGGCCAGCCTCGCGACCGGCGCCGCGCAGCTGTTCGAGGGCGGCCAGGTGCTGCAGTCGGTGGTCGAGATGCAGCACGGCTACCTGCTGCTGATGCGCGTGGGCGACGGCTCGCATCTGGCCACCCTGGCCGCGACGTCGTGCGACATCGGTCAAATCGGCTACGAGATGGCCATCCTGGTAGAACGGGTCGGGGGCGTGGTGCAGTCCACCCGCCGGTCCGGCGTCTCGTGAGCCGCGATGGAACCCGAGCCCCGGCCGACCGCACGTAGAGGGAATCTGGTCCGGCCGTACACCCTGACGGCAGGGCGGACCGGCACCGACGTCGACCTTCCCGTGGAAGCGCCGATCCAGACGCTGCAGGCCGGCCTGGTTCACAAGTGGCTCCCCGAGGACGCGAAAGGCAAGATCATCCAGTTGTGCGTCGGCAGCCCGTCGGTCGCGGAAATCTCTGCCCGGCTGGATCTTCCGCTCGGCGTCACGCGCGTCCTGGTCGGTGATCTGGTGTTGTCCGGCTACCTTCGGGTGCACAAGACGTTGTCCGAGCGTTCGACCAGAGATGAGCGACACGAACTGATAGGAAGGACGCTGCGTGGCCTTAAGGCACTCTGAGGCGCCCCCCGAGGTGGGACAAGACGGAGCCCACGCCTCGACCAAGATCGTCATCGCGGGCGGATTCGGCGCCGGCAAGACGACGTTCGTCGGGGCGGTGTCGGAGATCATGCCGTTGCGCACCGAGGCGATGCTCACCGACGCCTCGACCGCGGTCGACGCGCTGGAGGCCACCCCGGACAAGCGGACCACCACGGTCGCGATGGACTTCGGCCGGATCACCCTGGACGAAGACCTGGTGCTCTACCTGTTCGGCACGCCGGGCCAGCGGCGGTTCTGGTTCATGTGGGACGACCTGGTTCGCGGCGCCATCGGGGCGATCGTCCTGGTGGACTGCCGGCGGCTGGAGGACAGCTTTGCCGCGGTCGACTTCTTCGAGCACCGCAACCTGCCGTTCCTGGTCGCGGTCAACGAGTTCGACGGTTCGCCTCGCTATCCCGTCGCGGAGGTGCGCGAGGCGCTGACCTTACCCGCGCACATCCCGGTGATCACAGTCGACGCCCGCGATCGCCGGTCGGCGACCGACGCGCTGATCGCGGTCAGCGAATACGCCCTGGCCAGCCTGACGGCCAATTGACGGAGTTGCGAAGCGGGTCGATCGCCACCGATTGCCACTTCCAAGGCCACGACTTCACCGACGAGGACCTCGGCGGGCTGCACACCGAACGGGTGGTGTTCGACGAGTGCAACTTCGGCGGCGTCAACCTGGCCGAGTCGCAACACCGCGGGTCGGCGTTCCGCAATTGCAGGTTTCACCGGACTTCGTTGTGGCACAGCGTGTTCACGCAGTGCAGCATGCTGGGCTCGGTCTTCCTCGAGTGCCGGATGCGGCCGATCACCTTCGACGAGGTCGACTTCACGCTGGCGGTGCTGGGCGGCAACGACCTGCGCGGCGTCGACTTGAGCGGCAGCCGGCTGCGGGAGGCCAGCCTGGTCGAGGCCGACCTGCGTAAGGCGGTGTTGCGCGGCGCCGACCTGTCCGGGGCCCGGACGACGGGCACCCGGCTGGACGACGCCGACCTGCGCGGGGCGGCCGTGGATGCCTCGTTGTGGAGAACCGCATCGCTGGCCGGCGCCCGCGTCGACGTCGGCCAGGCGGTGGCCTTCGCGGCGGCCCACGGCCTGCGCCTGGGGGAGACCCTCGACGGCTGAGGTCAGTGCTTGAGCCGGATGCGCCACCGCACCAGGCCGGTGTAGGCGATCGACAACGCCGCGAGCATGCCCATGTCGAACAGCCAGGCGGACGGCGTGTGCCGGAAGTGGCTGTCCCGCGGGTTCTGCGGGCCGGGCGCCACGGTCCACAGGTCGACCGTCGACGCCTGCGCCGCGTACCCCCACCGCGACGGCACCACCCAGGACAGCTGGTCGAGGAAGATCCGGTTGGTGACCGGCACCATCCCGCCGGACAGCACCATCTGGCCCATCAGCGACACCACCAGCAGCGGCATGATCTGCTCGTTGGAGCGCGCCAACGCCGACAGCAGCAGCCCCAGCATCGCCGCGGCCACACAGGTCGCCGCGACGGCGACGAACAGCTCGAGCGTCGCGTTACCCAGCAGCACGGCCGGGCGCGTCGGCGTGCCCTTGCCGACCACCACGATGGCCGTGGCGATCGCCGCCTGGACGACGGCGAACACGCAGAACACCGCGATCTTGGCCAGCAGGTAGGCCGTGGTGGACAGCCCGACCGCCTGCTCGCGCCGGAAGATCGGGCGCTCGCCGATGAGGTCGCGGATCGTCAGCGCGGTGCCCATGAAGGCCGCGGCCATGGTGAGCAGCGTCAGGATCGTCCCGGCCTCGCCGGCCGAGTCGCTCGTCGGGTCGGCGTACCCGAAACCGGTGTGGCCGGGAACGGTCAGCGACAGCGCGCCCATCACGAACGGCAGCAGCGCCAGGAACACGAAGTAGGCGCGGTCGGCGACCACCAGGCGCACCTGGCGGCGGGCGACTGTGGAGAACTGGTGCCGCATGCTGGTGCGCGGCGGGGCGCCGAGGTCGGCCGGCGCCTCCTTCGGCGGGGGCGGCGGTTCGTTCCGGGCCAGAAACCGGCGGTTGGCCTCGTCGGGGTCGGCGCCCACCTTGGCGAAGATCTGCGCCCAGTTGGTGGTGCCCATGGCGTCGCCGATCTCACCCGGCGCACCCAGGAACGCCGTCTTGCCGCCCGGGGCCATCAGCAGCACCTGGTCGCACACGTCGAGGTAGGTCAGCGAGTGGGTGACCACCAACACCACCCGGCCCGCGTCGGCCAGCTGCCGCAGCATGGTCATCACCTGCAGGTCGAGCGCGGGGTCCAGGCCCGAGGTCGGCTCGTCGAGGATCAGCAGCGACGGCCCGGTGAGCAACTCGAGCGCCACCGACGCGCGCTTGCGCTGCCCGCCGGACAGCTTGTCCACCCGGGTGTCCGCGTGCTGGGTCAGCCCGAGTTCGTCGAGCACCTGCGCGACGACCTCTTCGCGGTCGGCCTTGGTGGTGTCCGGCGGCAGCCGCAGCTCGGCCGCGTAGCCGAGGGCCTGGTTGACCGTGAGCTGACGGTGCACGACGTCGTCCTGCGGGACCATCCCGATCCGGGTCCGCAGCGAGGCGTACTCGGTGTGGATGTTGTGGCCCTCGAACGTGACCAACCCGGAGGTCGGGGTGGCGTACCCGGCGATCAGCCGCGAGAGCGTGGTCTTGCCCGCACCCGACCCGCCGATCAGGGCGGTCAGCGTGCCCGGGCGGGCGGTCAACGAGATCCTCTCGAGCAGATTCTTGCCGTTGACGCTGAAGTCGACGCCGCGCACCTCCAGGCCGCCGGTGCGCGCCGCCGCCTCCTGACGGCGGACCAGGATCCCGCCGGAGAACACCAGGTCGACGTTCCCGATGGTCACCACGTCGCCCTCGGACAGCACCGCCGACGCCGGCGGGCCCCGAGATCCGCGACGCCAACAGCAGCAACGGAACCTTCGTCAACGGGGTCAAAGCGGCG
>NZ_LZKD01000271.1:0-939 GCF_001668695.1 Mycobacterium sp. E2497 | reverse complement strand
ACGAAGATCTTCCCCGCCTGCCGGGCGGTGGTTCACCACGGCGGCTCGGGCACCACGGCCGCGGGTCTGCGTGCCGGAATACCGACGTTGATCCTGTGGACCGCGGGAGACCAGCCGTTCTGGGGATCACACATCAAACAATTGAAGGTCGGCACTTCCCGGCGGTTTTCGGCAAGCACTCGCGAAACGCTGGTCAAAGACCTGCGCAAGATCCTGACCCCCGAGTACACCGCTCGTGCGCGAGAGATCTCCAGCCGGATGAGCAAGCCTGCGGACAGCATCACCAAGACCGCCGAACTTCTGGAAAACTTCGCGCGCGTGGGACGGATTGGGTGAGGAGCCATACCCCCGACGTCGCCGGTGCACGGCAACTGCAAGGCTAGGACCCGTGACGAAATTCGTTCTCGCCGGGTATGGAACGCGCGGCGACATCGAGCCTTTGGCGGCTGTTGGCCGCGAGCTGGTGCGCCGAGGGCACGACGTGGCCATGGCGGTCCCGCCGGAATTGGTGGGCTTCGCCGAGTCCGCCGGGCTCGCGGCGGTCCCGTACGGCCCGGAACTGCATGATTTCCTCGACGAGGAGTTCCTTCGCAACATGTGGGCGGAGTTCTTCCGGAACATCTGGACGGTCCGCAGCCCGATCAGGTTGATGCGCAAGGTGTGGGAGCCCCTGATCCGGCATTGGGGCGAGGTGAACACCACGCTGACGTCGCTTGCGGCCGGCGCCGACCTGCTCTGCACCGGCCTGAATTTCGAGCAGGCCGCCGCCAACGTCGCCGAGTTCTACGGCATTCCGCTGGCGACACTGCATCACTTCCCGATGCGGGCCAACGGCCAGCTCGTTCCGCGCGTGCCGGCGCCGCTGTTCCGCTCCAGCATGAAGACGGTCGAGTGGTTGTTTTGGCGGTCGACGAAGCGAGTCGAGAACGCACAGCGCCG
>NZ_LZKD01000270.1:0-6038 GCF_001668695.1 Mycobacterium sp. E2497 | reverse complement strand
CCGCGCGCTGGGACCACAGCAAGTCGACGGCCGGGGAGCGGGTGGCCTCCATCGGCACCGGCGCCAGCGCGATCCAGTACGTGCCGGCGATCGCCCCGAACACCGCGCACCTGACCGTGTTTCAGCGGACGCCGATCTGGATCGCGCCCCGGTTCGACTTCCCGTTCACCCCCGAGCAGCACGAGCTGTTCGAACGCGACCCGGCCGCGGCGCGCAAGCTGCGCGACGAGGCCTTCGCCGCCTACGAGTCGGCCAGCTTCGACATCGACGACGCCCAGACCCGGGAGGCGACCGAGCTGGCCCGCAGCTACCTCATGCGCAAGGTCGCCGACCCGCAGCTGCGGGCCAAGCTGACGCCGGACTACCCGGCCGGCTGTAAGCGGCCGCTGATGTCACGCGACTGGTACCCCACGTTCGCGCTGCCCAACGTCTCCCTGGAGACGACCCCGATCGCCGAGCTGACCGAGCGCGGGGTGCGCACCGCCGACGGCGTCGAGCACCGCGTCGACACCATCGTCTACGGCACCGGGTTCACCGCCGCCGACTACCTGGCCAGCATCGACGTGTACGGAACCGGCGGCCGTCGTCTCGCCGACGTCTGGAGCGACGGCGCCGAGGCCTACCTGGGCACGCTGGTGGCCGGCTACCCGAACTTCTTCACGCTGTACGGCCCCAACACGAACGGCGTCAACTCGATCATCTACATCCACGAGGCGCAGACGACGTTCGTCCGCCACATCCTCGACGTCATGAACCGCCGCGCCGCGCGCACCGTCGAGGTGGCACCCGACGCGCAGCGCCGCTACAACGACGAGATCCAGGCCGCCATGGCGGGCAAGGTGTGGGTGGCGTGCGACAACTACTTTCGGCATCCCAGCGGGAAGGTCGTCACCCAACTGCCTTACAGCGGGCGGACCTTCTTCGAGCGCACCCGCGAGCTGGTCGACGCCGACTACCGCTGGGGCGGGTGACCCCCCCGACCCGCGAGGTGATCTGCATCGGCGATCGCGACCGCTTGACCCGCGCCGCGGCCCGCACCGGTGCGCTCATCGCCATATCGAGTTTTTGCTGAGCCCTGGCCGCTGCCCGCTTCGACAGCTTCGTTGCCTGCACAGCGACACCCTAGCTACTGCACCCAGTAGTTGTCGTGGCGGACGAACCACTCCCGGCGCTCGTCGTCGGTCATGTCGGCCAGCGCAGCGAAGCCTTCGAAGTAGGCCTCCCGCGGGGCGCCCGGGGCGAACAGCATCAGGATCGACGCCGGCTCGTCGGCCCCGTTGCGGAAGCCGTGGACGCCGCCGGGCGGCACGTAGAGGAAGTCGCCCTGCCGGCCGTCGGCCCACTGGGTGCCGTCGTAGAGCTTCATCGTTCCGGACAGCACGAAGAACGCCTCGGACATCGCCCGGTGAAAGTGCGGCCCCGGCCCGCCGCCGCCCGCGGGGATGTCGACCCGGTACAGCCCGTAGTCGCCGTCGGTGTCGCGCTGGTTGGCCAGGTAGTGGTACTTGACGCCCCCGGTTTCATAGTCGGATGACGAGTCGGCCCGCTTGAGCCAGGCGCTGACCTCGGGCTGGTCGGCGGTGTAGCGGGGCGGGGGATACGGCGGCACGACGAGGGACATGCGCCCAGCCTGCCAGTTAGCATCGCCGGTGTGCAGGGGGCGGACGAACAGACGCGGGTGGAACGGCTGCTGGACGCGCAGGCCGGGGCCGAGCGGTTGTTCGACGAGATCGAGCGGCGCGCCATGATCCGCCCCGGCATCTCCGAGCGGCAGCTGTCCGACGAGATCAACCACCTGGCCGCGCGAATGTTGGGGGTGACCCGGCACTGGCATCGGCGGATCGTGCGGGCCGGCGAGAACACGCTGCAACCCTTCAATGAGCGCCCGCCGGACCGGGTGGTCGCCGACGGCGACGTCGTCTTCCTCGACCTGGGGCCCATCTTCGCCGAGTGGGAGGCGGACTTCGGCCGCACCTTCGTGCTCGGCGACGACCCGGACAAGACGGCGCTTCGCGACGCGCTGCCCCGGGTGTGGCAGGCCGGCCGCGAGTACTTCGACCGGCGCCCCGACGTCACCGGCGCCGAGCTGTACGACTTTGTCGTCGGCGTGGCGCACTCCGAGGGATTCGAGTTCGCCAGCTCGATCGCCGGTCACCTGGTCGGGGAGTTCCCGCACCGCAAGAGCGCCGGGCCCGGCGTCCAGTGGTACATCGCGCCGGGGTCGGACAAGCCGATGCGGCGCACGGACCCGGCCGGCCGCATCTGCCACTGGATCCTGGAGATCCACCTGGCCGACCGGGCCCGCGGCTTCGGCGGTTTCTACGAGCAGCTGCTCGACCTGCCCTAGTGCCGACCGCAAGCGCGGCGCATGTGCCGGGCGCAGCGGGTCGGCACCATTGGCTCAGTCGGTGGGATAGACCACCCCGGTGAGCTGCTCGGAGACCTCCCAGAGCCGCCGCTGCAGCGCGGCGTCGTGGGACTTCTCGCTCGACCCCACCAGCTTGGGATAGCCGCGCACCTCGCCGAACCCGTCCGGGCCGTAGTACTGGCCGCCGAGCACGCCCGGGTCGGTCGCGGCCCGCAGCGTCGGAAGGGCGCCCATGGCCGCGTCCTGAGCGATCACCGAGAAGAACACGTTGACGAGCGGCCGCAATGCCGTGGGCGTGTAGCGGCCCAGCTCGGTGTTCGACCCGCCGGGGTGGGCGGCGGCGGCAATCGTCGTGCCGTGGGGGGCGAGCTTGCGCTGCAGTTCGTAGGTGAACAGCAGGTTGGCCAGCTTGGCCTGCCCGTAGGCCGCCACCCGGTTGTAGGAGCGCTCCCATTGCAGGTCGTCGAAGTGGATGTCGGCGAGAATGCGGTGGCCCATGCTGCTCACCGTCACGACCCGCGAACCGGCGACCGGCAGCAGCCGCTCCAGCAGCAGGCCGGTGAGCGCGAAGTGGCCCAGGTGGTTGGTGCCGAACTGCATCTCGAAGCCGTCTTTGGTGGTTTCCTTTGGCGTGTACATGACGCCGGCGTTGTTGATCAGCAGGTCGATGCGGTCGTAGTCGGCCTTGAGCTGTTGGGCCGCGGCGCGGACGGAGTCCAGCGACGTCAGGTCGAGTTCCTGGAGTGCGACGTCGGCGTGCGGGCTCTTGGCGGCGATCCGGGCGGCGGCGTCCTTGCCCTTGTCCAGGTTGCGCACCGCCAGCACGACGCGGGCGCCGTGGTCGGCCAGCGCGGCGGCGGTCTCGTAGCCGAGGCCGGTGTTGGCCCCGGTGATGACGGCGACGCGTCCGGTCTGGTCGGGGATGTCCGCTGCGGTCCATTTGGCCATGGAAGCTCCTTCAACTTGTAGACTAAGCGGGGCGGGCGCTCCGGTTGATTCCGACTATACGGAACGCACGCTCCGCTTTGTCAACCGATGGGTGGTAAACACTTGGCGCAACCCGCACGGCCGTTGCGCGCCGACGCGGCACGCAATCGTGCCCGCGTGCTGGACGTGGCCTACGAAACCTTCGCGGCCGAGGGCCTGTCCGTGCCGATCGACGAGATCGCGCGGCGCGCGGGGGTCGGGGCCGGCACCGTCTACCGGCACTTCCCGACCAAGGAGGCGCTGTTCACCGCGGTCATCGCGGACCGGATGCAGCGGATGGTCGACGACGGGCGCGCCCTGTTGGAGTCCGAGGGGCCGGGGGAGGCGCTCTTCGTCTTCCTGCGCTCGCTGGTGCTGCAGTGGGGGGCGGCGGACCGCGGCCTGGTGGACGCACTGGCCGGGTACGGAATCGACATCGCCTGCGCCGCGCCCGAGGCGGAGGACGCCTTCAAGGCCATGCTCGGCGAGCTGCTGCGCGCCGCGCAGGAAGCCGGCACCGCGCGGCGGGACGTCGACATGGGCGACGTGAAGGCGATCCTCGTCGGGTGCCAGGCGATGCAGGCCTACGACCCGGTGTTGGCCGAGCGGGCGACCGGCGTCGTCATCGATGGTTTACGTCCGCTCCGACAGGGTCACATCCATCCCCCGGACGCGTCGAGCGTCGCGCCCGTGATGTAGGAGGCATCCGCACACAGCAGGAAGGCCACGACGGAAGCGATTTCGTCCGGTGCGGCCAACCTGCCGAGCGCGTTGAGGGATTGCAGCAGGGCTTGAAAAGGCACCTCGGCCAGTGCCGGGGGTATGTAGTCGCCGGCAAATTCGGCCGCCATGTCGGTCGCGGTTCCGCCCGGGGCGATGGCGTTGATGGCGATCCCGCGCGCGGCGAGTTCCGGCGCGAGGTTCAGCACCATCGCAGATACCGCCGCCTTGCTGGCCGCATACAGGGTGTGGCGTGCGACGGCGACGCGCGCGCTCACCGACGAGGTCAGCACGATCCGGCCGCCGGTCGGCATCCGAGCAACCGCCGCTTGGGTGACGAACAGCTGGCCGGCGACGTTGATCCGGAACACCCGGTCGAAGTCGGCCAGGGTGAGGGATTCCAGTGCGCCGAAGTGCTCGACGCCGGCGTTGCTGGCAAGCAGGTCGATCCCGCCGAAGGCGGCGTTGACGCGCTCCACCAGATCGCTGGTCTGGGCGGGATCGCTGACGTCGGCACGAAACGCCGCCGCCTGATGTCCGGCCGCACGGAGCTCGTCCACCAGGGCGTCGGCCGACTTCTCATCCGACGCGTAGTTGACCGCCACCGCCGCGCCTTCGGCGGCCAGCCGTCGCACGATCGCCGCGCCGATGCCCCGGCTTCCGCCGGTGACCAGCGCCCGCTTACCGGCAAGGGTGTTCACCGGCGGTCAGCCCCTGATCGTGGCGAAGTAGGTGGGCACCGTGGTGGTGTCGTCGAGGGCGGCGACGGCACCGACGTAGCCGTCCGGGCGTATCACTACCCGCCCACCGCCCGTGAGCCCAACCCGTTGTGCCACAACGCTGTTCGGGTCGGCGATCACGGCGTCGTAGCCGGCGACGGACGCCTCGTCGCCGGTCACCAGCACCTGGACCTGGCCGTCGCCACCGGCGGGCGGGGCCACCTGCTCGGGGGCGATGGTGACCACGGTGTGCCCCGGGTTCTGGCTACCGCTCACGACGCTCAGCTGCTTTTGCACGGCCACGTCGGACACGTGCGGAAAATATTGGCCGGCAACTACTTTCGCATGCGCTGGAGGTTTCCCCACGGCGATCGGGCTGTCCTGGTAGCCGATGGTGACCTCTTCCATCAAGTTGGCCATGGCTCGCCGGGCCGCCGGGATGTGCGACGCCGTTTCGATCACCACGTCGCGGATCCGGCCGGCCACCCCGGACATCGTGGCGAGCCTGGTGAGCCGGTCGGTGAACGTGATGACGTGCTGGGCGACCGGGAGGCGCTCGGCCTCGTAGCTGTTGAGCAGCGTGTCACCGCCTTCGCCGTTGACCGCCGCGGCCAGCTTCCAGCCCAGGTTGAACGCGTCCTGCATGCCGGTGTTCATGCCCTGTCCGGCGGCAGGGCTGTGGATGTGAGCGGCGTCGCCGGCCAGGAACGCCCGGCCCCAGCGGTACGCGGGAACCCTCGCGTGGTGTATCTCGAAACCGGTCAGCCAATGTGAGCGCACCAACCGGATGTCGCCGATCCGCTGATCGAGTATCTGCTGCAGTTCCTGCTGGCTCGGATTCCGGTTGACCGGGGTACCTGGTGCGTCGCGCACCGGGGCGAGGAATCGGATCCGCCCGTCGCGCATCGGCAGCACCACCACGGGACCGTCGGGGTGGAAGAAGGTGTACCAGGAGTCCACATCCAGCGTGTGCTCGGCGTCGACGTCACCCATCACGACATGTGTCCCGGTGAAGGAACCGGCGAGCTTCGTGCCCACCAGGCGCCGCACCGTGCTGTGCGCTCCACCGGATCCGACGACCCAGGAGGCGCTGAGCTGTTCGACCGGGCCGTCGGAGCGCCGCAGGGTGAGGTGCACGGCGTCGGCGTCCTGGGTCAGTGCCACCAGCTCGACGTTGCGCTCGACGGTGACGCCGAGCGATTGCAGGTGCTCGCCCAGCACGCGTTCGGTCTCGGTCTGCGCCGTGACCAAACAGAACGGGAACG
>NZ_LZKD01000269.1:0-928 GCF_001668695.1 Mycobacterium sp. E2497 | reverse complement strand
GCGGAACAAGGCTGGACCACCCGCACCAACGCCCGCGGCGAAACCGAATGGCTGCCGCCACCCCACCTGGACCGCGGCCAACCCCGCACCAACCCCTACCACCACCGGAGAAAAACTCCTACGGGGCGACGACGACGACGATGACGAGTCGTAGCCGCTGGCATCAGTTGCGGCACAAAGCTTTAGGAGCGGGCGAGCTTCTCACGCAGGCGGCGGTTGACCGGTTCGGGCAGCAACTCCGAGACGTCGCCGCCAAGTATGGCAACCTCTTTGGCCAACGACGACGACACGAACGAGTACCGCGGTGTCGTCGCGACGAAAAACGTGTCGACACCGGCGATGTGCTTGTTCATCTGCGCCATCTGCAGCTCGTACTCGAAGTCGGTGCCGGTGCGCAGCCCCTTGACGATGGCGGTCATGCCCTGCGACCTGACGAAGTCGACCACCAGGCCCTGGCCGGCCTCGACGCGAAGGTTGGGCAGATGCGTCGTCGACTCGGTGATCATCGCGATCCGCTCGTCGAGGTCGAAGCCATGCTGGCCGCCTTGGTCACGCATGGTTGGGTGGCTGCCGGAACCGTGGCGGTGGTGGAGCGCGCGGCGACCGGCGCGCCGTTGACCTGGCCGGCAGGCTGGTCCGTGTCGCCGCCCCGGGTGTACGGCGACACCCGGCTGGAGATGGCCGAACGACTCTGAGGCGGGCGTGTACCGTCTTTCGTCATGAGTGGCGCGGTATGCCCGGGGTCGTTCGATCCAGTGACGTTGGGCCACATCGACGTCTTCGAGCGGGCGTCGGCCCAGTTCGACGAGGTGGTGGTGGCGATCCTGACCAATCCCGCGAAGAAGGGCATGTTCGACCTCGACGAGCGGATCGCGATGATCACCGAGTCGACGACGCATCTGCCCAACCTTCGCGTCGAGGCCGGCCA
>NZ_LZKD01000268.1:0-891 GCF_001668695.1 Mycobacterium sp. E2497 | reverse complement strand
GGCCCAGGCCCATGCGCTCCATCACGCCGGGACGAAACCCCTCCAGCACCACGTCGGCGGTGTCGACCAGCCGCAGGATCTGCTGCTTGGCCTCCTCGTCGGTGAGGTCCACCGCCACCGACTTCTTGCCGCGGTTGTGCGGCAGGAACAGCGTGGGCAGCGGCGGGCGCCCGGGCAGCACCGCGGTGATCTGCCGGGCCGCGTCGCCGTGGGGCGCCTCGACCTTGATGACCTCGGCGCCCAGGTCGGCCAGCACCTGCCCGGCCAGCGGCCCGGCGATGTTCTGGGTGAAGTCGAGAACCCGGAATCCGTCAAGCGGCTTGGCGGGGGCGCTGTCTGCCATGGGTGGCCTTCCTGGTCATCCGGCCTGCTTCAAGACCCCAGTGCAGTAGTAGTTCTGGGCGAACGGCGCACCGGGGTCGGTGCGCTGCAAAGGTAACCCGTTGTCGGCCAACAGCTGATTCAGGGGTGTGCGAACGGTGCGCCAGCCGAGCCGCTCGAGGTGGGTGGCGGCGTCGGTGCGCTCGCCCGGGAAGCCCAGGTCGCCCAGCGCGATGTCCAGGCCGTTGCCCCGCCACTTCTGGCTGGCGGCGTTCAGGGCGTCGCCGTTGGTGCCGGAGTTGATGAAGACCTCGGCGACCAGGCGGCTGCCGTCGGCGCTGAGCGCGGTGATGTCGTCGAGCAGCCGGTCCTGCGCCTCGGGCGGCAGGAAACCGAGCAGGCCCTCGGCCGCCCAGGCGGCGGGCCGCGCGGCGTCGAAGCCGGCCCGGCGCAGCGCCGACGGCCAGTCGTGGCGCAGGTCGATCGGGACGGCCCGGACATCGGCGGTGGGCTCGGCGCCGAGCTCGGCGATGGTGGCGGTCTTGAATTCGATGACCTGCGGCTGGTCGA
>NZ_LZKD01000267.1:0-850 GCF_001668695.1 Mycobacterium sp. E2497 | reverse complement strand
GATCTCGTTCGGCACCAAGACCGGCGAGATCGAGATGGACGGGCAGCGGGTCGCCGTCCCGGTTGCGACGGACCAGATGAAGATGATCGCCAAACTCTCCGGCGGGCAGTCCTACACCGCCGGCAACCTCGCCGAGCTCTCCAAGAGCTACAACGCCATCGAGAAGGACATCGGCTACCGCACCGTGCCCGGGCCGGGCAGCGCCGGCTGGTTGCGGCTGGGCGTCATCACCGCGCTGATCGCGACGGCGCTGGCGCTGCTGATCAATCGGCGGCTGCCGGTCTGACCGGTCAGGAGGGCAGCCGGCGGTTGAGGAACAGGCCAGCCAGGACGGCGCCCGCCATCGCGACGGCGCCCAGCAGCATCCAGGCCAGGCTGGCGTCGCCCTTCACGGTCTCGTAGCCGATCTGGCGCTGCAGGGTCGAGTAGACGTTCTTCAGCGACTCCAGGCTGTCGGCGTGGAACGACTGGCCGTCGGTGATCTCGCAGATCTTCTGCAGCGTCTGATCGTCGACGGGCACCGGGATGGTGGCGCCCTCGTACTCGACGGTGCCGTACGGCGTCCCGAACGAGATCGTGGAGATCTGCACGCCCTCGGCCTTGGCGGCCCGGGCGGCGGTGAAGGCGCCCTGCGGGGCGTTGGGGTTGGACGGCTTGTTCTCCTTGCCGTCGGAGAGCAGCACGATGCGGGCCGGCGGCGGGGTGTCGCCGCCCGTGATGGCGGTGGCGCTGACCGCGTGCAGGGCGGTGAAGATGGCCTCGCCGGTGGCGGTGCTGTCGGCGAAGTCGAGCTTCTTGAGCGCATCGATGGTCGCCTGGTGCTGCGGGGTGGGCGGCACCAGCAGGTACG
>NZ_LZKD01000266.1:0-55717 GCF_001668695.1 Mycobacterium sp. E2497 | reverse complement strand
TATCCGCCGTCGAGGAGTTGCGGCACAATGGCATCGATCTGCGCCGCGGCCAGGTGCAGGACCAGCGTGGCCCCGGATCGGGCGAGGGTGGCCAGGTCTTCCCCGGGCGGCATGGCCGTCGACAGGGTCGCGACCCGGGTCAGCGTCACCGTCTGCGCGACTCCGGGGACCGTGAGCTCACGCTTGAGCGCGGCCGCCGCCGCGGCGAAAGACGGTACGCCGGGCACGATTTCGTAGTGGATGCCCAGCATGTCGAGCCGCCGACATTGTTCGGCCAGTGCGCTGTAGAGCGACGGGTCTCCGGAATGCAGGCGCGCGACGTCGTGGCCGGCGGCGTCGGCGTCCGCGAGTTCGGTGATGATCTGCTCGAGCGTCAGCGGGCCGGTGTCAATGACTTTCGCCCCGGGCGGGCACAGCGCCAGGAGGTCGTCGGGCATGATCGATCCCGCGTACAGGCACACTGGGCACGTTTCGAGGAGCCGCTGACCACGGACGGTGATCAGGTCGGCGGCGCCCGGGCCCGCGCCGATGAAATAGACCGTCACTTGGTCACCGACCACTGGGTGACCGGCATCTGTGGGCGCCATCCGGTGAAGCCGCCGAGCGGCTCGCCGTGGTAGTGCTGGAAGCGTCTCAGGTGGCCGCCGAGGCGCGAATGCGACTGTGCCAGCAGCGCTTCGGATTCCGCGGTGACGGCGTTGGCGACGAGGCGGCCGCCGGTCGGCAGGCTGGCGAGGCAGGCGTCGAGGAGCCCGGGTTGGGTGAGGCCGCCGCCGATGAAGATCGCCGATGGCGTGTCGAGCCCGCCGAAGGCTTTCGGGGCGTCGCCGTGGACGTCGATGGCGACGCCGCAGGCCGCGGCGTTGAAGGCGATGTTGCGGCGGCGTCGTTCGTCGCGTTCGAATGCGTCGGCGCTGCAACCGTTGCCGCTCAGACACCACTGGACGCTGATGCTGCCCGAGCCCGCGCCGACGTCCCACAGTCGCTCGCCCGGGCGCGGCGCCAGCGCCGCCAGCGTGACCGCGCGGATGCCGTGCTTGGTGATCTGCCCGTCATGGCGGAACGCGTCGTCGGGCAGCGGCGAGAGCCGTTCGTCGGGCAGGTAGCGGATGGCGACGACGTTGAGGTCGTCGACGTCATGGGGCGCGTCCGCAGCCCATTGACGCACGGTGGCGTCGCGACGCCGTTCGGTTGGGCCACCGAGGTTTTCGAGGACGCTCAATTCGGAATCGCCGCGGCCGTGGGCTTCGAGCAGTGCGGCGAGTTCGTGGGGCGTGGCCGCGCTCTTCGACAGCACGATCGCCTGGCCGCCGCGGCGCACCGCGGTGTGCGGCGGCGCGGTGACCAGGCTGATCACCTCGGTGTCGTGGGCGTTCCAGCCCATCCGCGCACACGCCAGCGTCACCGAGGACACGTGCGGAAGCACCCGGACGTGTTCGGGGCCGTAGAGCCGGATCAGCGTGCCCCCGATGCCGTGCATGAGCGGGTCGCCGCTGGCCACCACGTGGATGTCTTCGGCGTGGCGATCTCGCAGGGTTTGCAGGGCGGGCAGCATCGGCGAGGGCCACTGCCGGCGCGGCGCGGTCACGGTCTCGTCGAGCAGGTCGAGTTGCCGTTGCGAGCCGTAAATGGTTGTGGCCCGCCGTAATTCATTGCGGGAGGTTTCCGCGAGCCCAGCCATGCCGTCGGCCCCGATGCCGACCACGATGATCATCGCGGCATCCTGCGCCAGACAAACTGCGGCAGCAGCCGCATCACGGCGGCCGCTGACCCCAGCGCCCACGGGATCCACACGGTGCGTCGACCCTTGGCCATCGCACGCGCGGTGGCCGCGGCCACCTGGGCGGGCGTGCTGGACAGCGGCGCGGGATCCATACCTTGCGTCATCCGTCCGATCACGAAACCCGGTCGGGCGATCAGCAGTTTCACGCCGGTGCCGTGCAGGGCATCGGCCAGCCCGCTCGCGAAGCCGTCCAGGCCGGCCTTCGCCGAGCCGTAGACGTAATTGGCGCGACGCACGCGCGCGCCGGCGATCGAGGAGAACACCACCAGTTGGCCGCTGTGCGCTTTGCGCATCGCGGTCGCCAGATGGGTAAGCATGCTGACCTGGGCGACGTAGTCTGTGTGCACGATGGCGACCGCGTGTGCGGCGTCGGTTTCGGCGCGGGATTGGTCGCCGAGAATTCCGAAGGCCAGCACCGCCGTAGCGATGGGTCCGTGGTCCGCGACGACCGAGTCGACCAGCGGACCGTGCGATGCGAGGTCGTCGGCGTCGAACTCGACCGTGTGCACCGCTGTGGCGCCGGCGCCTCTGAGGGCGGCGACCTGCTCGTCGAGTCGATCGGCCCCGCGCGCGGCCAGCACCACCGTCGCCCCAGGCGCCAGGAGCCGCGCCAGCTCGATGCCGATCTCGCTGCGGCCGCCCAGGATCAGTACTGGACCTGCGCCCGTGTCGTCCACGGCTGCGATTATGACCTGCGCTAGCGTGAGCGGTGATGGCGAATACCACTACCCGGCTCACCGACGATGCGCTGGCGTTCCTGTCCGAACGACATCTGGCCATGCTGACCACACTGCGAGCCGACAATTCACCGCATGTCGTGGCGGTGGGTTTCACCTTCGACCCCAAGACGCACATCGCGCGGGTCATCACCACCGGCGGATCGCAGAAAGCGGTGAACGCCGACCGCGGCGGGGTCGCGGTGCTCAGTCAGGTCGACGGCGCGCGGTGGTTGTCGCTGGAGGGCCGGTCGAAGGTGAACAGCGACGGCGACGCCGTCCGCGACGCCGAACTGCGCTACGCGCAGCGCTACCGGACTCCGCGCCCGAATCCGCGGCGGGTGGTCATCGAGGTGCGCGTGGAGCGGGTGCTGGGGTCTTCTGGATTGCTGGATCGGGGCGGGACGTAGGCCCGTCGCGTTCGCTGACAGACGACCGCACCGTCCGCTTAGCGGGCTCTCCTGCGAGGGTCCAATTCAGTGCCCGAGATGTCATCCCAAAACTTGGGTGACACAGCTTTTGCTCGGTCTTCCGGAGCGACTGCTTTTACTTTCTGCTCAAATTCGTCGAAAGCCCTACACGCCTTCGCCAACTCCGCTTCTGTCGGCGGGGTCACACCCGCCTCTTCTGGCGTAGAGAAGATCTTCCCGGCGATTTTTCTGCTCATTACACCGCATCCGCCTTTCTACTGCGCCTCGTGGCGCGCCGATCCACTGTGTAGTGCGTCTTTAGACAGGTGTTCCTCGGTTACTGCCGGGCGGCTGGAGGAGGAGATGGTCGCGCTCCCTCCTACGGCATGCGTCTATGAACTCGATTGCAGCTCCCCGGCCGTCAAGAAAGTGACGGTACTGATCAGGCGTAAGTTCGTAATACTCTTCATAGTCGACAATGCCGTTGCTCACGGGCATTGATATATAGTAGCGGCCGGAGGCTTTTTCCACGCCTATGGCGTATCTATCATCTGACGAGACGAATATGTCCTCAAAATTCACAATTCCATCACTCATGCGGCAAATAGCTTCGTTGTCAGAGAGCTCCAAACAACGCCCTGACCGGATTGGACCGGATGTATAAAGTAGTCAATCGAAGACTTCCTGCGCACCGGTCATTACGCGTCGACGTCTAGCCACCTTGCCTTCGCGGGTCATACTCGGTGCCTGAGACGTCGTCCCAAAATTTTGGTGAGATTTCGGTAGGCCGGTCTTCATCGGCTACCGCATCTACTTGCTCCTGGAATTCATCGAGGAGTTGCCGGGCACGCGCAAGCTTTTCCGCCGAAGGCGGAGGCGCGCCGGCCTCTTCTCGTGTTAAGAATATCTTCCCCGCGATCTCCCTCACATGCACCTCCTTTGAGGATTGGTCAGCTTCATCAGGTTAATCCTCCACCATGTCGATAATTGTCCGACCCGTTCGTGGATCTATTGCTTTCCTTAACACCAGAAACCTTGTATGCGCCGGAAATAGGATCTCCTGCTCCGCAGGAAACATCGAAACCGCTGAAACGTCGCGACCGCTAAAAGATACAATTCTGAACTCAACATTTCCAGCGAAGGCGGACGACTGTGCTACTATTGGATTCTTCGTAGTGCTTAAGAATGCTTTTTCAACGACGTATTCTCCTGGTCGATACTGAGCAAGTACCTCGGGCGGCAGATTTGTGCCACGGACCACAGACCCTTCATACGGAGGAAGTTTGTTCAATGCATTCTTCAGTGCTTCAACTCGAGCGGATTGAGACGCGTCCAAAGCTTCGCTCCTTAACGCCTCGTTTAGGTCTCTGTAGCCCATGCCAGTGTAGTCAGCAAGTGCGGACAGATCATCTGCGTTCATCGGAACTGGCAGGCTCTGATCATGGCCGCCATCAACAGCACCATCGTGCCAACCAGCCTTCTCGCCGGATGCAGGAGGCGCGCTGTCGTGGGGTGGCAGTTTTGACGGGGGGTAGCCAAGCAGGCTGGTGTCGCCAGGCTTTGACAAACCATCGAACGGTGGCTTCGGCCCACCGATGGCGGGGCCACCGTCATCAGGCATATGCGGGCCGCGACCCGGAGTTTGCGCTTCGAGGGGACGACGGGCGGGCAGTGGTGAATGGGAGGCCGCCTTCGTTACCGGGGCAGCAGGCGGTGGCTCAGCGGGCGGTCCGCCAGGTGGAGCCGGCGCGCGACTGGGAGAATGCTCGGCCAGCTGTGGAATTGCGGCCGGCGCACGCTCCCCCATTGCGGCGGGCGCAGAGGTAAGAGGTGCGCCGCTGGGCGGACTGGGGGGAATTGTCATCGGCTCATGCGGGCGCTCTGCTCGCACCCAGGGCGCCTCGTGTGGGGCCTCCGCAGATTTCGCTCCGGTTTCATGCAAGCCCTCCGCAGGCACCGACGCAGGGTCACGCGGACCGGCCCCCGGCACGGAACCCGGTTCGCGGGGATTTGCCGCGGGCGGGCGCTCATGTTGCCCCTCGACCGGCGCCGCAGCCCCCTCATGCGGACGCCCGACGGGCGCAGGCTCGTGCGGACGTTCTGACGGGGCGGAGAGATGTTCATGTATTCCGGCGCCCACCGGAGAGACGCGAGCCTCTCCTTGAGCGGACACCGGATCACGTGGACCGCTCACTGGCGCCGGAGCGTGCGACGGCTCTGCAGGCGCGGACACAGGTTCATGCGAACGTGACGCAGCCGGAGTCTCGGCGGGCGATACCAGCTCATGGGGACCACCAGTACCCGCCGGCGCTGGTGCTGCTGGCGGAGCCCCTGCCGGATCGTGTGGACCGCGCTCGGCGCCGGCTGAGGGAGTCTCCGGGGATGTCGGTCCCAGCGCGCCCGTTGGATCGTGCGGCGCACCCGGTGCGGCATCGGGCGGGTGTGGTGTCGCCTCGACGGGCGCCTCGAGCGACTTGCCGGACGGTAGACCGACAGGAGTGCCGCCGGCGGGCAGTTTGATTTCCGGCAAGTCACCCGCAACGTCTTTCAGGTTCTTGGTCACGTCGCCGCCGGCCTTGGTGATGTCGGTCAGCGCACCGCGCGCTCCCGCGGCGCCTTCCCCACCGGCACGCCCAGCAGCGCCACCCGCGGCCTCCGCCTCTTCCTCTGCGCCGCGCGCAGCGGCGCCCGCACTGTCGGCCGCCGCACCCGCCTCACCAAGGCCCGGGGCGAACAGGGTGGCGCCGTCGAGTGCAACTTCACCGGCGCCTAATCCCGGGCGAGCGGTACTCCAATCCTCGGCATGCACAAGGCCCTTCAGCTCCTGCAGCCTCGCCTCCGCGAATTCTTTGGGATTGACCGCGGCGTTGATCAAGCTTTCTTTCCAGGTGTTCTTCACCAAGCCCGTCCAGGTGGCGGCCGCACCCTGGGGATCGGCGACGATCCAATGCGGGCTGAGGTCGACGAGGCCCAGCCCGATGCCGACCGCACCTTTGAGGACACCCTCATGGGCGTTGATCCAGGTGTCGGTTAGGGTCGCGACGGCGTTGCCGACGTCGTCGCCCAGGAATGTGACGAGCCCGCGGCGCGCGTACTTCTCGCAGGTGACGACCTCGCGATCGGCTGCTTGCATGACGAGCCTGATCGCCTGCTCGCAGGCCCTGGCTTCCTGCCCAAGATGCTGCAGCACGGCGTTGATGTCGCTGACGATCTGTTTGATCTCATCCCACGCGTCACCGTCGATGATGAGCATGACGTCGTGACCGAGGTCGCCCAGGGACTCCATCCGACGCAACAGATCCCGGATCGCGGTTTGGGCGTGGTCCACCCTGTTGGCGAATGCGTCGATGGTGCTGGCCAACGTGCCGCACAGCTCGCCGATAACCGTTGTCGACGAGCCGATTTCGTTCAAAGCGCTGTCGATCTTCTCGCCTTCAGGAATGTGTTGGCTGTCGAACAGCGTCTTCGACGCGTTGAGAGTTCCCTGCACAGCTTTGGCCGCCGCACCGAAGGCACGCCAACGAGATGCCGCCGCACGCAGACCCGCCACATCGCCATCGGGCCACGCCTCGAGGACAAACGCTTGCACGAACGACCACAGCGGTGGGGGCGGCTGGCCGGGCCCCCACGTCCCAGGCGGCGCCGGCGCGGCAAGCTCGGCCGGCGGGGACGGTGGGTTCAAGGCTCCTCGCCCGCCGCCCAGCGTCGAAGCCGCCTCGACGTTGGAGTAGTTCGACGCACCTTGCTGGATGATGGCACCGCTCTTCCGGCAGGCGTTGACAGCAGCAGCGGCCGCCTTCAGCACCGACTCGGCCTTCTCCTGATACGCCAAGCCGAACACCTCGCCGGCCCGGTCGACACCGGTGTGCGCCGAAAAGCCGGCTGTCAGCACCGCCAGATTCGCTGCCAACCCCTCACCCGCGGCTGCCACCGCGCTGCCGGCGGCGTACATCGCCTCGGGGTCGACCGACAAGGGAGCCACGCGCGAAATTCTCGTCGAGACCGCGCGCCGAAGCTATTCACCCAATGAAGGCTTTGCCCAAGCTAGCCGCTGCCGTAGAGCAGCCACAACTCATTCATCAACAGCCTGGGCGGCCAAGGTGATGCGGTGCCGTCCCACCGGCACCGCCAAAGTCGGTTCGGCCGGATGGCCGTCGAGCTGGACGCCGACCCCGGCGGGCAGCGCACTCAGCGTGATCCGCGCGGCGGTGTCCGTGGCCACCGTGATGGTCGACGCCGGCAGCGGTGCCAATCCGGCCCGCTGGACATCCACCGTGATCGCGGCGACGCCGGTGAGCCGCAGTGTCAGATACGGCAGCGGACCCACGGGCGGACCCACCCGCCAGTCCAGTTCGCTGTAGACGCCGGGGGTGGGGTCGAAGTTCAGGAGGAACCCGCGGTGATGCCGAACGGTGTGCGTCGGATCCGGGCGCGCGTACGACCGCGCGTCGACCTCGGCGATCGCCCCCCGCCGCGCGGTCACCGCGGGATCCGCGGTCAGGCCGGACAGCCACCACACCCGATGCGGGCCGATACCCAAGTCGTCGCGCACCAGTTGCGGGTGCCACGCGAACGTGATATGCCCCGGATCTGCCTGGCGCACACCGGTTTCCATGTGGGCGATCGGGTCTTCGAACTTGTCCTGCAGCACCCAGGCGATGTGATCCTCGAACGGATACACCGTGAAGCGGTGCCGGTAGCCCAGCCGGTCGAGTTCGAGCACCTGCTCGGCGGCCGACGGGAACGGCACCAGCTCGTCGACCAGTCCGTGCGCGATCACGTAGGGCAGCCAGCGGGCGTTCACCAGCAGCTTCCACGTATCGCCCTCCCGGGCACAGGGCGACTCCGGGTCCAGGTCGGCCGGGATGTCGACGTCGGGAAGCAGCCGCACCCCGCACGTCGGCGGGCCGGCCAGCACGACGGCCTGCGAAAACACTTGCGGATAAGTCAATCCCAGCTTGTAGGCCGCATAGCCGCCCATCGAGTAACCGGAGATCACGGTGCGGTTGGGATCGGTGCCCAGCTGCTCGGCGACGCGCGCCCACACTTCCCAGACGTCCAACTCCCCGGTATCGAAGTACCACGTCGACGGCCCTCGGGCCAGCGGCGTGATCACCACCGAGCCGCGCACCTCGCACACCTGGTGCAGCAGGCGGGGGTCGATCGCCGCAAACTGGCTCTGCCCCAACGCAAGCGAATGCAGCAGCAGGGTCAGCGGCAGCGCCCGGCCCAGCTTGAAACTCGATGGCAGGCACACCGAATACGGCTGCACCCGGCCGAGGAACTGCGGCTTGGTGCTCAAGATGTCGTCGGCGGCCACACCCTGGCCCAGCTCGATCGAGGACACATACCAGCGCGTGGACGGCCCGGTGATCACCGGCTCGGAAGCGGTCTCGCCGGCCGCCAGCCGCGCCCACTCCACGCTCACGGCGAACCTCGACACGTCGCCACCCGTCAACGCCTCGGCCTGCGCCGCGTCCGACCAGAAGTTCAGGTGCGGCGGCTCCTGCTCGTTGGTGCGGAATGCGACGTTGTACACGTTGGGTTGACCGGGCAGCGCGCCGCGCTCGGCGGGCACGTCGGCGAACCCGTCGCCGGCCGCGTTGGCCAGCCCCGCGCCGAGCCGCACCGTCCAGGTGCCGCTCGGCTCCAACAGAGTCCGCGGCACCTGCGCCAGAAACGTTCGCGATCCCATGTCGACGCTGTGCTGCACCGGCGTCGTCGACTGGGTGGTCAGGTCGATCAGCGCGGCGCCGCTGCCCGAAATCCGCAAGGCCATGTCGATTCCGGCCGAGCGCACCCCGGCCCCGGCGGGCCACTGGTCCGGCGCGGTCCGGGCCGGGTCGGTGTCGAGAGCGAACAGGGCGATGGGCACCGACGCGTCCAGCAATGTGTTCCAGTCGACCCGCCACCACGTGTGGGTTGCGGTGAGCCCGATCGCGACCCGGAAGATGTCGGCGCCGTTGCGGGCGGCGGGGCCGTCGGGATAGATGTAGGTTCCGCGCGGCGGCGCCTGCACTTTCAGGTCGCCGATCGGCAGGCCCGTCGCGCCGTGGTCGTCGTACAGAAAGTCGGTCCAAAACAGGGCCCCACCGGCCACGCGGCCCGCGCCGCAGGTGCGCGGAAACTCCCCGCCGAATGGCCAGCCCGACGGCACCGGGAGCTGTGGCTCGCGGCGCAGCGCCGCCGGGGGCACCCCCTCGGGCATTCCGTCGACGACGACGAGTTCAGCCGGCGGCGCGGGTGCCGTCGGGGCGGGATGCACCAGCGTATCGGCGATGTGACGTGCGATGCGGATCGGAAGGAGAGTCAAATCCAGAAGTGACATCAAGGCCAACGTACGCCCCGATAAGCGCCGGATGCTATGCCACGGGCACCACGATCAGGTCGTGCGGCTGGTTGTTGACGGCCAGCGCCCCGCCTTCGGTCACCACGACGATGTCCTCGATGCGGGCGCCCCAGCGGCCCGGGAAGTAGATGCCCGGCTCGACGGAGAACGCCATGCCCGCGGCCAGCGGCAGGTTGTTGCCCGTGACGATGTAGGGCTCCTCATGGACGGACAACCCGATGCCGTGACCGGTGCGGTGCACGAAAGCCTCCGCTAGCCCGGCGTCGGCCAGCACGTCGCGCGCGGCCGCGTCGACCTGCTCGGCCGTCACGCCCGGACGCACGGCGTCGACGGCCGCGCGCTGCGCCCGCTGCAGGATCGAATATTGCCGTGCAACTTCGGGATCCGGCTCGCCAATGCTGTAGGTGCGGGTCGAGTCGGAGTTATATCCGGGCTCGTAGGCGCCCCCGATGTCGACGACGACGATGTCGCCGACTTGCAGTTCGCGATCCGAGTAACCATGGTGCGGGTCGGCGCTGTGCGGCCCGGAACCGACGATGATGAACGCCACCTCCGAATGGCCTTCGGCCACAATCGCTTCCGCAATGTCGGCGGCCACGTCGGCCTCCGTCCGGCCCGGGACCAAGAACTCCGGCACCCGGGCGTGCACCCGATCGATGGCCGCGCCGGCTTTGCGCAGCGCGTCTGTCTCGCATTCCTCCTTGACCATGCGGAGCGTGCGCATCACGTTCGTCGCCAGCACGGGCAGCACGCCGAGCGCACCCGCCAGCGGCAGCAGGTGCAGCGCCGGCATGGAGTCGGTGACGGCGGTCGCGGCGGGAACCCCGCCCAACGCGGCGCCCACCAATTGGTACGGGTCGTCCCCGTCGACCCAATCCCGCACCGCCAGACCCAGTTCCGCAATGGCCGACCCCTTGAGCGAGGCCAGCTCCAGCCGCGGCACCACCACCGTGGGGTCACCGGAGGCCGGCAACACCAGCGCGGTGAACCGCTCGAGGGTCTGGGCGCGCGACCCGACGAGGTAACGCAGGTCGTAGCCCGGGGTGATGACCAGGCCGGACAACCCCGCCTCCGCGGTCGCGTCGGCCGCCGCTTTCAGGCGGCGGGCATACACCCCGGTGGCGAACCGATGAGAGTCCATGGCAGCCAGGCTAACCCGGTCGACGCTCGGCGGCGTGAGACCATACCGGCATGACCAGACCCTCAGGTACCAGCGGCGACCCGCAGCGCCCGGCTTCGCCGCGCTCGCGATCGCCGCTAGTGCTGCTCGACGGGGCCAGCATGTGGTTCCGGTCGTATTTCGGGGTGCCCTCCTCGATCACCGCGCCCGACGGCCGGCCCGTCAACGCCGTGCGGGGATTCATCGATTCGATGGCCGTGGTGATCAACCAGCAACGCCCCACCCGGCTGGTGGTGTGCCTGGACCTGGATTGGCGGCCGCAGTTCCGGGTGGACCTGGTCCCGTCCTACAAGGCGCATCGCGTCGCGGAGGCAGAGCCGGCCGGCGAACCGGACATCGAAGAGGTCCCCGACGACCTCACGCCGCAGATCGACATGATCATGGAGTTGCTGGACGCCTTCGGCATTCCGACCGCGGGCGCCGAAGGGTTCGAGGCCGACGATGTGCTGGGCACGCTGGCCGCCCGCGAACGTCGTGACCCGGTGGTCGTGGTCAGCGGCGACCGCGACCTGCTGCAGGTGGTGTCCGACGACCCGGTCCCGGTCCGGGTGTTGTACCTCGGCCGCGGGCTGACCAAAGCCACCCTGTTCGGGCCCGCGGAAGTCGCCGACCACTACGGCGTGCCGCAGCACCGTGCGGGGCCCGCCTACGCCGAGTTCGCACTGATGCGCGGCGACCCGTCCGACGGCCTGCCCGGCGTGCCGGGCGTCGGCGAAAAGACCGCGGCGACCCTGCTGGCGCAGCACGAGTCGCTCGAACAGATCCTGGCGGCCGCCCGCGACCCGAAATCGAAGATGGCCAAGGGTGTGCGCTCGAAACTGCTGGGCGCCAACGACTACATCGAGGCCGCCGGACAGGTGGTACGGGTGGCCACCGACGCGCCCGTCAGCCTCTCGACCGCAACCGACGCGCTACCGCTGGCGGCCGACGACCCGCAGCGCACCGCCAAGCTGGCGACATCACTGGGCGTCGGGTCCTCGATCGCCCGGCTGCAAAGGGCGCTCGACGCGCTGCCGGAGTAACCGACTACTGCGGCCTGCCCACCTCGTAGGTGCCCTTGTTGTCCTGGAAGGTCACCGTCACGTGCTTGGGGGCGCCGTCGATGCTGACGTCGCAGTCGAACGTCGCGCCCTTCTTGACGGTCGGATTCTGGCCGTGGTTGCACTTGACGTTTTGGACGTTCTTGGCGCCGTAGCCGTTGGTCTCGTCCGACAGCACCTGCTGCACACCGGCCTGCGCCTTGTTCACGTCCAGCTTGGTCGTCACGAAGAAACCGGGCTGCCAAAAGCCCAGCACCAGGACAACCGCGATGAGCAGGAAGGCGATCACGCCGCCCACGCCCAGGATCACCCCCGTCGACCGCTTCTTGGCCGGCTGCTGGTCGTAGGGCGGGTACTGCTGCGGGTACTGGCCCGGCTGCCCATACTGGCCCGGCTGACCGTACTGGCCTGGCTGCCCATACTGGCCGGGCTGCGCGTACTGCCCGGGCTGACCGTACTGGCCCGGCTGACCGTATTGACCCGGCTGCCCGTACTGGCCCGCCTGCGCGTACTGCCCGGGCTGACCGTAGCCGGGCTGCTGCGGGTATTGCTGCGGGTACGCCTGCTCGGTCGGCTGTTGGTACTGCGGGTAGTCGGCGGGCGGCGTATACGCCGGGGCCTGCCACGTCGCCTCCTGGCCCGGCTGCTGCTGCCAGGGCGAACCGGCCTGGGTCGGCTCGGAGGACTGATCGCTACCCTGGCCCGGCGGTTGCCACTGCTGCTCCGGTCCCTGCGGTCCGCTCATCGTCTCTCCTCAGCCCCTTATGTCTTGGCATGAACTATCGGCGTTGTCGTTTCCGGATCTACGGTAGCTCCGGCTCAGCCTACCCGGCGTCAACAGCGACGACGCCGCGCCGAACGTCATTGATGGCGCGCTTGGCGGTGGCCCGCAACTCGGCGTCCGGGGCGGCGTTGCGGACCTGGTCCAACAGGTCGAGCACCTGGCGACACCAGCGCACGAAATCCCCTGCCAACAGGGGCGAGCCGGTGCCGACCGGGTCGACGGCCGCCAGCGCCGCCGCCAGGTCCCCGGTCTTGGCCCACCGATAGATGACGTTGACGAACCCGTCGTCGGGTTCCCGGCTGAGCGTGATCCGGTGCGTCTGCTCGTCAGAGCGCAGCGCATACGACAGCCGCGACGTTTGCTGCAGCGCTTGCCTCACCCGCTGAGTCGGGGCTTCGGCGGCGAACGCCGCCCGCGGGCCCTCACCGCCCCTGGTTTCGTACAGCACCGCCGACACCACCGCCGCCAGCTCGGGCGGCTTCAGGTCGGCCCACGCGCCGGTGCGCAGGCATTCGGCAACCAGGAGGTCGCTCTCGCTGTAGATGCGCGCCAGCAGCCGGCCGTCATCGGTGACGTGGGGATCGGTGTCCGGGCCTTGGATGAAGCCGCGCTCGGTGAGCAGGCCGACGATGCGGTCGAACGTGCGCGCCAGCGAATTCGTCGCTGCGGCAACCTTTTTCTCCAGTTGCGCGTTGTCGCGTTCGATGCGCAAGTAGCGCTCGGCCTGCCGGACCTGGGTCTCGAGGCCGGGGCTGTTGTGCGACGGGTGCCGGCGCAGTTCGTCGCGCAACGACGCCAGCTCCGGGTCCTGAAACGCGCCGTCGTGGTCGCCGCGGCCGCCGCGGCGCCGGGACGGAAGCGCCAGCCCGGCGGCCGCCGACCGCAGCGCCGACGCCAAATCACGCCGGACCCGCGGCTGGCGGTGCTCGACCCGCTTGGGCAAGGGCATCGAGCCGACCGGAGCCGACGCTCCCGGGTAGTCGGCCGTCGAAATCCGTCCCGCCCAGCGGTTTTCGGTGAGCACCAGTGGTCGGGGGTCCTCGCCGTCGCGGGCCGATTCCAGTACCACCGCCAGCCCGCCGCGCCGGCCTTGGGTGATGTTGATGATGTCGCCGCGCCGCAGCGCGGCCAGCGCATCGCTGGCCGCCTGGCGTCGGTGCAGCCGCGATGCACGGGACTGGGCGCGCTCCAGCTCGGAGATGCGCGCCCGCAGGCGGGCGTAGTCGAGAACGGGCGCCTGTGGGCCGCCCAGCTCGCCGGCGATCTCGGCGAGCATCGCGGTGCCGCGCTCGATGCCGCGGACCAGGCCGACGACCGAGCGGTCGGCCTGATATTGGGCGAACGACTGCTCCAGCAGCCGATGCGCCTGCTCGGGGCCCATCTGCTGGACCAGGTTGATCGTCATGTTGTAGGACGGAGCGAACGAGCTGCGCAGCGGGAAGGTGCGGGTGGAGGCCAGGCCCGCGACCGCGGCCGGCTCGGTGTTCTCGTCGGTGGGGTTCCACAGCACCACCGCGTGGCCTTCGACGTCGATGCCGCGCCGCCCGGCGCGCCCGGTCAGCTGCGTGTACTCCCCCGGCGTCAGCGGCATGTGTTGCTCGCCGTTGAACTTCACCAGCCGTTCGAGCACCACCGTCCGGGCGGGCATGTTGATGCCGAGCGCCAGGGTCTCGGTGGCGAACACGGCCTTCACCAGCCCTGCCGTGAACAGTTCCTCGACGGTGTGCCGGAACACCGGCAACATTCCGGCGTGGTGGGCCGCCAGCCCGCGTAGCAATCCCTCCCGCCACTCGTAGTAGCCGAGCACCGCCAGGTCGGCGTCGGCGAGATCGCCGCACCGGTGCTCGATCACCTCGGCGATCTGGGCCCGTTCCTCCTCGGTGGTCAGGCGCAGCGGCGAGCGCAGGCACTGCTGGACGGCCGCGTCGCAGCCGGCGCGGGAGAACACGAACGTGATCGCCGGTAGCAGCCCCTCGGAGTCCAGGGTCGCGATCACATCGGCCCGACCGGGCGGCCGGTAGAAACGCGGCCGGTCTGGGGCGCCGCGGCCGCCGCCACGCCTTCCCGCCTCCCGGCGGGGACCACGCCAGTCCGACATCCGGTCCGCCTCCCGGCGGTGCGCGATATGGCGCGCCAGCTCGGGATTGACCCGCGCCTCACGTCCGGCGCCCGGCTGCTCGCCGGCTTCCGCGTTCCGGTAGTCGAACAGGTCGAAGAGCCGCTTCCCCACCAGCACGTGCTGCCACAGCGGTACGGGCCGGTGCTCGTCGACCACCACGGTCGTATCGCCCCGCACGGTCTGGATCCAGCCCCCGAATTCCTCGGCATTGCTCACCGTCGCCGACAGGCTGACCACCCGCACGTCGTCGGGCAGGTGCAGGATCACTTCCTCCCACACCGGGCCGCGCATCCGGTCGGCCAGGAAATGCACCTCGTCCATCACCACGTAGGAAAGCCCTTGCAGCGCAGGCGAATCGGCGTAGAGCATGTTGCGCAGCACCTCGGTGGTCATCACCACCACGGGCGCGTCGGCGTTCACCGACATGTCGCCGGTCAACAGGCCGATCCGGTCACGACCGTAGCGTGCGGTCAGGTCGGTGTGCTTCTGGTTGCTCAGCGCCTTGAGCGGCGTGGTGTAGAAGCACTTCCCGCCCGCGGCCAGCGCCAGGTGCACGGCGAATTCGCCCACCACTGTCTTGCCGGCGCCGGTCGGCGCGCACACCAGCACGCCGTGCCCTCGTTCCAGCGCCGCGCACGCCCGCCGCTGGAAGCCGTCCAGCGCGAAAGGCAGCTCCGCCGTGAACCGGGTCAGTTCGACGAGGTCCGCCACGTCCTGCTGGGCTGACGGTTCAGGTGACATCGTCATGCTGGCCGGCGGTGTACGACGGCTCCGGAACCGGCCGCTCGACGGGCGTCGGCGGCTCGATGACCGACGCCTCGTCGTCGGGGATCACGGTCTGGGCTTCGCGCTTGGCCTTCCGCCGGTCGTGCAGGCGGGCGATCTGGATGGCGAACTCGAGCAACACCGACAGCGCCACGCCCAGGGCGGTCATCGAAAACGGGTCGGAACCGGGCGTGAAAACGGCGGCGAACACGAACATCGCGAAGATCAGGCCACGCCGCCAGGACTTGAGCCGCTCATACGGCAGCACACCGGTCATGTTGAGCATGACGATCAGCAACGGGAATTCGAAGCTGACCCCGAAGACCACCAACAGGTTGATCAGGAAACCGAAGTAGCGGTCGCCGGACAGCGCGGTCACCTGCACGTCGCTGCCGACCGTCAGCAGGAAGCTCAATGCCTTGGACAGCACGAAATAGGCCAGCACCGCACCGGCGACGAACAGCACCGCCGCGGGGACCACGAATCCGACCGCGAAGCGGCGCTCCTTCTGGTACAGGCCCGGCGTGATGAAGGCCCACAGCTCGTAGAACCACACCGGACACGCCAGCACGACCCCGGCGGTCAGCCCGACCTTGAGCCGCAGCATGAACTGGTCGAACGGCGCCGTGGCCAGCAGCCGGCATTGACCGTCGGCGCTGATGCTGGCGCGTGCGGATTGCGGCAGCGAACAGTAGGGGTGGCGCAGCCACTCGCCCAGGCTTTCCAGCCCGAAGATCGAATGCGAGTACCAGACGAACCCGAAAATCGTGGTGATCAGGATGGCGGCCAACGACAGCAGCAATCGGGTGCGCAGCTCGGTCAGGTGGTCGACGAGCGACATCGTCGCGTCGGGGTTGGTGCGGCTGCGCCTGTTACGCGGGTTGAGGCGCCTCAGCACGCCGGCAGTGCGCGCTGAAACCTTGAAACCTTTCACGACGCTCGTTCAGTGGCGTTCGGGCACCGCGACGATGATGGCGGGCTAAGCCGGGCGTGCTTCAGAGTGCCCCTGCTCGGGGGCCGCCGGAGCGTCGACCCGCTGCGACTGCACGGGAGTGGGGTTGGCCGCGGAGGGGGCGTTGTTCGTGTCCAACGCGGACGGCTCCGTTTTGTTCTCGCTCTGCATTTCACGCAGCT
Source organism: Mycobacterium sp. E2497 (assembly GCF_001668695.1). Lineage (NCBI taxonomy): Bacteria > Bacillati > Actinomycetota > Actinomycetes > Mycobacteriales > Mycobacteriaceae > Mycobacterium > Mycobacterium sp. E2497. Next base: position 39,437 of record NZ_LZKD01000266.1, on the reverse strand, counting down.
CAGACTTGAAGATGCGCATCGACTTGCCCAACGAACGTGCTGCATCGGGGAGCTTCTTGGCACCAAAAAGCAGGATCACCACCACCGCGAGGATCGCCCAGTGCCACGGACTAAGACTGCCCACTTTGATTACCTCCAGACGTCTACCCGATGCTACCGCAGTGCGGCCATGGACCGGGCCGCCCGCGCCGTGGCCTCAGGGGGCAAGCGCCTGATAGGACTCGCACGCCGCCGCCGCGGCACCCCGTACACGTCGTGCGAGCGACTCCGGTTCAAGCACCCGCACGGCTGACCCGAAACCCAGCACCAGACGCGTCATCCAGTCCTCCGAGGCATAGGTCATCACCGCCTCACAGGATCCGTCCGCCAGCTCCCGCACCTCTCGCATCGGGTAGTACTCGAACATCCACGACGCCGAGGGCGCGACCCGGAGCGTGGCCGACGGCAGGGAGGGATCGCCGTCGAACAGCGACGTGTCCGGCGGCGCCTGGACGGCCAGTTCGGGCGCGGCCGCCGGCTCCTCCAACTCGGTGGCGTCGACGATCCGGTCGAACCGGAACAGCCGAACCGCGTCGGCCTCGCGCGACCAAGCCTCCAGGTAGCTGTGTCCGCCGATCAGCAGCACCCGGATGGGGTCGACGATCCGGCTCGTCAGGGTGTCATGCGAGGCGGAGTAGTAGTCGAGGGCGAGCGCGTGTCCGGCCTGCACGGCAGTACGCACCGCGGCCGCGGCGCGACTCTCCGCGGGTGCTTGTTGATTGACCGCCGCCGCCGATCCGGTGGCGTCATGGCCGACGGCGCCGGCCGCGTCCTCAATCTTGGCGATCGCACTGCGCGCCGCTTCGGGATCGACCACACCGGGAATGTCGGCGAGCGCCCGCAGGGCCACCAGCAGGCCGGTAGCCTCCGGCGACGTGAGCTTGAGCGGCCGGTCGATCCCCGCCGAGAACGTCACCTCGATGGTGTCGCCGGAGAACTGGAAGTCGATCAGGTCGCCCGGGTAATAGCCGGGCAGGCCGCACATCCACAACTGGTTGAGGTCCTCTTCCAGTTGCTTGGCGGTGACGCCGAGGTCGGCAGCGGCCTTGGCGCGCGTGACCCGCGGGTTGGCCTGGAAGTACGGCACCATGTTGAGCAGCCGGATGAGGCGCGTGGACACGGGTGTCATCCGGGTGACACCTCCAGATGAGCGCGCAGCCGGGCCAGCACGTCCTCGCGCAGTGACTGCGGTTCGAGCACGACGGCGTCGGGCCCGTAGCCGGCGATGTCGCGCGCCAGCCGGTCGCTGGACCCGATGTCGATTTCGATCACCTCGCCGTCGCGGCCGGCCAGTTCCCGCGCGCCGGTGGTCCTCCCGGCGCGCCGCAGCGCGGTGGCCCGCCCGTCGGCGACCCACACGCGCGCCTGCCCGCCGGTCGGGGTCTCGGCGATCGTGCGGGCCACGATCTGGCGCAGGTCCACACCCTCGGGCACGACGACCGCCCCGGGCGGACCGATCGGCCTGACCTCGGAGCCGATCCGCGAGAGCCGGAACGTGCGGGTGGCGTCGCGGTCGCGATCGTGTCCCACCAGATACCAGCGTCCCTTCTGGGTGACGACGCCCCACGGCTCGACGGTGCGCATGCTGTACGGCTCGGCGCGCGACGGCCGGTGCGGGAACTGCACCGCCTGCCGGGAATCGATGGCCGACAACAGGATTCCGAGCACGTCTTCCGACCCGCGCAAACCCGGCACGCCGGCAGGCGAGGCGATGGCCACCGGCGCCCCCATCTCCATGGGGTCGACGTCCACCCCGGCGGCGCGCAGCTTGAGCAGAGCTCCCTGGGTGGCGGTGACCAGCTCTGGCGATTCCCACAGTTGTGTCGCGACGGCGACCGCGGCCGCCTCGTCGGCGGTGAGCTCGACGGGCGGCAGCGAGTAGGCGTCGCGGTTGATTCGGTAGCCCTCGGTGGGCTCCGCGGCCGACGCCCTGCCGACCTCGAGCGGGATGCCCAGATCACGCAGCTCGTTCTTGTCGCGCTCGAACATGCGGGAGAACGCCTCGGCGCTGGGGCTTTCCGCGTAACCGGCGACGCTGGACCTGATCTTCTCCGCGCTGATATACCCGCGGGTGGACAGCAGGGCGATGACGAGGTTGACCAACCGCTCGACTTTCGAGGTTGCCATTCGCACCAGGTTATAACCGGTGCCCCGCCGGCGCCTGCACCGGTTAGCGAGTCGCAGGACTCACATTCGCCCCATCAGTCACCACTGAGCAAGCATTGCCGCCCTGGCAAACGTGATAGCACCGGCGCTATCACATTCGCGCGGCGAGCATGGCCCGCCAGGGCGGGGCTGATGTGACGGATGGGGCCAGCGGGGAGCGACAAGGCTACATGCTGGCGATCAGCCGCTTGACCCGCTCGTCGACCGCACGGAAGGGGTCCTTGCACAGGACGGTGCGCTGGGCCTGGTCGTTGAGCTTGAGGTGGACCCAGTCGACGGTGAAGTCACGGCCCGCGGCCTGGGCGGCGCTGATGAACTCGCCGCGCAGCCGGGCGCGGGTGGTCTGCGGCGGGTGATCGACTGCCTCGGCGATCTCCTCGTCGGTGGTGACCCGCGCCGCAAGCCCCTTGCGCTGCAGCAGGTCGAACACGCCCCGCCCCCGCTTGATGTCGTGGTAGGCCAGGTCCAGCTGGGCGATCTTCGGATCGGACAGCTCCATGTTGTAGCGGTCCTGGTAGCGCTGGAACAGCCTGCGCTTGATCACCCAGTCGATCTCGGTGTCGACCTTGGCGAAGTCCTGGCTTTCGACGGCGTCGAGCTGGCGGCCCCACAGGTCGACGACCTGCTCGATCTGGGCGTTGGGCTCCCGAGTCTGCAGGTGTTCGACGGCGCGGCTGTAGTACTCGCGCTGGATGTCGAGCGCGCTGGCCTGACGCCCGCCGGCCAGCCGGACCGGCCGCCGTCCGGTGATGTCGTGGCTGACCTCGCGGATGGCGCGGATGGGGTTGTCCAGCGAGAAGTCACGGAAGGGGACGCCTGCTTCGATCATCTCCAGCACCAGTGCGGCCGTCCCCACCTTGAGCATGGTGGTGGTCTCGCACATGTTCGAGTCGCCGACGATCACGTGCAACCGCCGGTACTTCTCGGCGTCGGCGTGCGGCTCGTCGCGGGTGTTGATGATCGGCCGGCTACGGGTGGTCGCCGACGAGACGCCCTCCCAGATGTGCTCGGCGCGTTGGGACAGGCAGAACGTCGCCGCCTTGGGGGTCTGTAGCACCTTCCCGGCCCCGCAGATCAGCTGGCGGGTGACCAGGAACGGCAGCAGCACGTCGGAGATCCGGGAGAACTCACCGGCCCGCACAATCAGGTAATTCTCGTGGCAGCCGTAGGAGTTGCCAGCCGAATCGGTGTTGTTCTTGAACAGGTAGATGTCGCCACCGATGCCCTCGTCGGCGAGCCGCTGCTCGGCGTCGATCAGCAGGTCCTCGAGCACCCATTCACCGGCCCGGTCATGCGTGACCAGCTGCACCAGGCTGTCGCACTCGGCCGTCGCATACTCGGGATGACTGCCCACGTCGAGATACAGGCGGGCGCCGTTGCGCAGGAAAACGTTGGAGCTGCGCCCCCAGGACACGACGCGCCGAAAGAGATAGCGGGCTACCTCATCCGGGGATAGGCGACGGTGTCCGTGGAAAGTGCAGGTGACACCGAACTCGGTCTCGATGCCCATGATTCGCCGCTGCACGTAATCGAGGGTACTGGTTGTCGGACCGAGACGGTGCGGAAGCCGCGCCTACGGGTCCCGACGAGTTTCACGACGTCCCGCCCTCGGCGGCCACGCCGGGGTTGCCAGCAACGCCGGCGTCGTCGTGTCAAGCCGAGCGTTTCGCCCTCAGCGAACACAACGGGGCGTGCCGAATCGGCCCGATTCAGCCCGCGGAGTCGCCGTTGGAGTCGGGCGCTTCGCCGTTGGTTTCCGGCTGTATCGAATCGCCCTCGTGCAGCAAGCTTTCCAGGGTGGCCCGGTTGATCCGCCGGAACGCCCGTCGCGGCCGGCTGACGTCGAGGATCGCGACCTCCAGGCTGCCCACGTCCGGGGAGGGCTGATCCCCGCTGGATCCGTCCCCACTGCCGGCCCGCAACGCCTTCACGGCGATCTGCGTCGCGTCGCGCAGGTCGGCGTTCTCGGCGTAGGACTCCTTGAGCGCGGTGGTGATCGGCTCGGTGGTACCGCCCATCACCACGAAATGCGGCTCGTCGGCGATGGACCCGTCGTAGGTGATCCGGTACAGCTCAGGCGGTTTCGACTCGCCGTAGTGCGCTACCTCGGCGACGCACAATTCGACCTCGTAGGGCTTGGCCTGCTCGGTGAAGATGGTGCCCAGGGTCTGCGCGTAGACGTTGGCCAGCTGGCGGCCCGTGACGTCGCGGCGGTCGTAGGCGTAGCCCCGGGTGTCGGCGAACTGGATCCCGCCGCGGCGCAGATTGTCGAACTCGTTGAACTTGCCGGCGGCCGCGAAGCCCACGCGGTCATACAGCTCGCTGATCTTCTGCAACGACCGCGACGGGTTCTCCGCCACGAAGAGCACACCACCGGCGTAGACCAGCGCCACCACGCTCTTGCCACGGGCGATGCCTTTGCGGGCGAGCTCGCTGCGCTCGCGCATCGCCTGCTCGGGCGATATGAAATACGGGAAGCTCACTTCTCACCGCCGTCGGGGCCGAAAGTGTCTGCGCGCGAGCGACTTTGGATGACCTCGCGGGCCAATTCGGCGATCCGGCTCTCGGGCACCTCGGCCGCACCCTCGGCGCCGATGGTGACCGCCGTCGGGTAGATACCGCGAACCAGGTCGGGCCCGCCCGTGGCTGAGTCGTCGTCGGCGGCGTCGTAAAGCGCCTCCACCGCCACCCGCACCGCGGAATCGGCATCGACGACCCTCGAGTACAACTTCTTCATGGACGACTTGGCGAAGATGGACCCCGAACCCACCGACTGATAGCCCTCTTCTTCCAGGTTCCAGCCGCCGGCGGCGTCGAACGACACGATCCGGCCGGCGCCCTCGGGATCGGCCGCGTCGATGTCATAGCCCGCCAGCAGCGGCAGGGCCACCAGCCCCTGCATCGCTGCGGCCAGGTTGCCGCGCACCATGATCGCGAGCCGGTTCACCTTTCCGGCAAACGTGAGCGGCACACCCTCGAGCTTCTCGTAGTGCTCGAGTTCCACCGCGTAGAGGCGGGCGAACTCGACGGCGATGGCCGCGGTGCCCGCGATGCCCGTGGCGGTGTAGTCGTCGGTGACGTACACCTTTTTCACGTCGCGCCCGGCGATCATGTTGCCCTGGGTGGAGCGCCGGTCCCCGGCGATGACCACGCCACCGGGGTATTTCAGGGCGACGATGGTGGTGCCATGCGGCAGCTGGGAACCCGCCCCATCGGCGTGCGCACCGCCGCTGAGGCCGGCCGGCAGCAGTTCCGGCGCCTGGCGGCGCAAAAAGTCAGCAAAGGATGACAGGTCTACGGCGGAAATTGCCGGGAGTGCAGAGTTAGTGGACAGGCGATCGGAGAAGGGCCAGCTCACTGTCCGCCCTTTTGGACGTATGCCCGGACGAAATCTTCGGCGTTCTCTTCGAGGACGTCGTCGATCTCGTCGAGCAGATCGTCGGTGTCCTCGGCGAGCTTCTCGCGGCGCTCTTGGCCCGCGGCCGTGCTGTCGGCGAAGTCGTCGTCGTCGCCACCACCACCGCCACGCTTGGTCTGCTCTTGAGCCATCGCCGGCCTCCTGCTTCATCTGAACTTGTTCAGCGGCTTGCTGGGTTCCTCAGAGCCGCGCTGCCCGCTGGTATTTCTCTACCCTACCGGTCAACCCCGACGTTCCCCGGTCTAACCGGCTTAGCTGGTGAGTTGTTCCACCAGTTCGGCGGCGCTGTCCACCGAGTCCAGCAGCGCTCCGACGTGCGCCTTGCTGCCGCGCAGCGGCTCCAGCGTCGGAATGCGTACCAGCGAGTCGCCGCCCAGGTCGAAGATCACGGAGTCCCAGCTGGCCGCGGCGATGTCGGCGCCGAACCTGCGCAGGCACTCGCCGCGGAAGTACGCGCGCGTGTCGGTCGGCGGGTTGTCCACCGCCTCGAGCACCTGGTGTTCGGTGACCAGACGCTTCATCGAACCCCGGGCGACGAGCCGGTTGTACAGGCCCTTGTCCAGCCGAACATCGGAATACTGCAGGTCGACGAGGTGCAGCCGCGGCGCCGACCAGCTCAGGTTCTCCCGCTGCCGGAAACCCTCGAGCAGGCGCAGCTTGGCGGGCCAGTCGAGCACCTCGGCGCATTCCATCGGGTCGCGCTCGAGTTGGTCGAGCACGTGCGCCCAGGTCTGGACGATGTCGGCCGCGCGGGGATCGGGGTCGCGGCTGTCGACCAGCTTCGCCACCCGGTCGAGGTAAATCCGTTGCAAGGCAAGGCCGGTCAGTTCCCGGCCGTCGGCCAGGGCCACGGCGACCCGCAGCGAAGGGTCGCGGCTGATCGCGTGGACCGCATGCACCGGGCGGGCCAGGACGAGGTCGCTCAGGTCGATCCCGTGTTCGGGGCCGACTTCGATCAGGTCGAGCACCAGCGCCGTGGTGCCCAGTTTCAGGTAGGTCGACGTCTCGGCGAGGTTGGCGTCGCCGATGATGACGTGCAGTCGGCGGTACCGGTCGGCGTCGGCGTGCGGTTCGTCGCGGGTGTTGATGATGCCGCGCTTGAGCGTGGTCTCCAGGCCGACCTCGACCTCGATGTAGTCGGAGCGCTGGGACAGCTGGAAGCCGGGCTCGTCACCGGAGGGCCCGATGCCGACCCGCCCGGAGCCGGTCACCACCTGCCGGGACACCAGGAAAGGGGTCAGGCCGGCGATGATGGACGAGAACGGCGTCTGCCGCGACATCAAGTAGTTCTCGTGCGCGCCGTACGAGGCGCCCTTGCCGTCGACGTTGTTCTTGTACAGCTGCAGCTTGGCGGCCCCGGGCACGCTGGCGACGTGCCTGGCGGCGGCCTCCATGACCCGCTCGCCGGCCTTGTCCCAGATCACGGCGTCCAGCGGGTCGGTGCACTCGGGCGCCGAGTATTCGGGGTGGGCATGGTCGACGTAGAGCCGCGCCCCGTTGGTCAAGATCATGTTGGCGGCGCCGACCTCGTCGGCGTCGACCACCGGTGGCGGGCCGGCCGAACGACTCAGATCAAAACCGCGGGCGTCCCGCAGCGGTGATTCCACCTCGTAGTCCCAGCGGGTGCGCTTCGCGCGCTGGATCCCGGCCGCGGCGGCGTAGGCCAGGACCGCTTGTGTCGAGGTGAGGATCGGGTTGGCCGTCGGGTCCGACGGCGATGAAATGCCGTACTCGACCTCCGTCCCGATAATCCGTTGCATGTCCTAAGCGTAGGCCCGCCGACGATGCGCCCCGTGCGGCGGGGCGTTGAGAAGGCGGGCAATCCAGCTCCGCCCGCCGACGATGCGCCCCGTGCGGCGGGGCGTTGAGAAGGCGGGCAATCCAGCTCCACCCGCCGACGATGCGCCCCGTGCGGCGGGGCGGGCAACCGACGGATGTTTGCAGTCGCTCAACGCCCAGCGCAGGGGACTTGCCCGCCGTAGGGTGAGCCGGCATGGACCTAACTCTGCGCCGCTCGCCGCGCCGCCGGGGTTCGGCGAGCGGCGCGGCTGAAAGCTGGTTCCTGGAGCGGGGTTTGCCGTCCGTTTTGACCAGGCGTGCCCGGTGGCGGCGGCTGTGGCCGCGCTCGGCGCCCATGCTGGCGGCGTATGCGACGCTGCAGGCCTGCATCCTGCCGGTGTACCTGATCACCGGCGGTCACGACGTCGAGATCAGCGGTACCCCAACGACTTCCGAACTGGTCGTGCTGGTGATCGTCGGCCTCGTCCTCCCGCTGATGGCCCTCGTGGGCTGGCTGGTGTCCCGGTCGCGAAACGGCCGGGCACGCGCGGCGATCGCGACCGCGTCCGTTCTGTTCGCGGCCGGCGTCGGGGTGACGACCGCGGACGCCGCGCAACTGCAGCAGGACGCCGCCGTGATCGCCCTCGTGCTGATCCTGACCGGCCTCGGCGTCGGCTCGGTCGTCGGCTGGGCGGTGCGCATGATGCTGTCGCACTTCGCCATGGTGGGCGCGCTGGCGGTCCGGGCACTGCCGGTCGTGCTGCTGACCGCGTTGGTGTTCTTCAACACCTACGTCTGGTTGATGGCCGCGACGATCAGCGGGAACCGGCTGGGGCTGGCCATGGCCTTCCTCGTCGCCATCGCGGCCGCCTTCGTCGTCTCCGCCACGGTGGAACGGGTCCGCCCGATGCTGAAGTCGACGGCGGCCCTGCCCGCAGAGACCGAACACCTCGCCGGCACGCCGTTCGCGGCCATGCCGGACGCCACGGACTGCGCACCGCTGAGGAAAGCCGAACGCCTCAACGTCGTCTTCGTTCTGGCCGCTTCCCAACTGGCGCAGATCCTGGTGGTGGCGGTGGTCACCGCCGCGATCTACCTGATCCTGGGGCTGATCGTGCTCAGCCCCGAACTGCTCAACGAATGGACTCACACCTACAAGAGCACCGCGACGGTATTGGGATTCACACTGCCGGTTGCGGATTCGCTGGTGCACATGTGCCTGTTCCTCGGCGCGCTGACCTTCATGTACATCAGCGCCCGCGCAGCCGGCGACGTCGAGTACCGCTCCACCTTCCTGGACCCACTGATCGAGGACCTGCACACGACGCTGATCGCGCGCAACCGCTACCGTGGCGCCGCCGCGCCGCCCGCGCGTGCTGTTGACGGCACCGACGGCAGTGACTAACTTCACCGTGTGTCCGCCCCCCAATCCGACCACGTCGGGAAACACGCGCTCGATCTGGCAGGTAAACGCTACGGCGAAGTGCTGCTGGTAACCGCCGGCGAAGCCGGTCCGCAGGCAACGGTCTACAACAGCTTCCCGCTCAACGACTGCCCCGCCGACCTGTGGTCCGCGCTCGACCCACACGCCATCGCCGCCGAAAACGGTGTGGCCGCAGCCTTGCTGAACGGTCCCCGGTACTGGCTGATGAACGCCATCGAAAAAGAAACCCAGGGTCCGCAGGTGACGAAAACCTTCGGCGGGATCGAGATGATCCAGCAGGCCACGGTTCTGCTCTCGTCGATGAATCCGGCGCCATACATCCCCAACAAGGTCAACCGCCACACGGTGTTCGTCTTCAACGCCGGCGAACAGATCTTCGAGCTCATCGATCCGCAGGGACAGCGCTGGGTGATGCAGACCATGAGCCAGGTCGCCGACCCCAATCTGACGCGGGACGACCTGCCACGGCTCGCCGACCGTCTCGACCTGCCCGCCGGGTGGACCTACCAGCCGCGAGTGCTCACCGAGGAGCTGCGGGTGGACACCAGGAGCAGGGCGGCCCAGGTCCTGCAGGACAACCTGACCAACAGCTACTCGCTGGTGAGCGCGTGACCCCTGGCAGCACAGGGCCGGCACTCGAACCGTGGCGCGCGGTGCGCCCGGTTCGAGTGCCGGCGTGGCTGAACGGCCTTACAGGTACTGGCCGAGGTTGGATTCCGTGTCGATGGCCCGCGACGCGCTCGAGCTCTTGCCGGTGACCAGGGTGCGGATGTAGACGATCCGCTCGCCCTTCTTACCCGAAATCCGCGCCCAGTCATCGGGGTTGGTGGTGTTGGGCAGGTCCTCGTTCTCGGCGAACTCGTCGACGATCGAGTCGAGCAGGTGCTGGATGCGCAGACCCGGCTGCCCGGTCTCGAGCACCGACTTGATCGCGTTCTTCTTCGCCCGGTCCACGACGTTCTGGATCATCGCCCCGGAGTTGAAGTCCTTGAAGTACATGACTTCCTTGTCACCGTTGGCGTAGGTGACCTCCAGGAACCGGTTGTCGTCGATTTCGGCGTACATCCGCTCGACGACCTTCTCGATCATCGCCTTGATGCAGGCGCTGCGGTCCCCGCCGAACTCGGCGAGGTCGTCGGCGTGCAGCGGCAGCGTCTCGACCAGGTACTTCGAGAAGATGTCTTGCGCCGCTTCGGCATCGGGCCGCTCGATCTTGATCTTCACGTCCAGGCGGCCGGGCCGCAGGATCGCCGGGTCGATCATGTCCTCGCGGTTGGAGGCGCCGATCACGATGACGTTCTCGAGGCCCTCGACCCCGTCGATCTCGCTCAGCAGCTGCGGGACGACGGTGGTCTCGACGTCCGACGAGACGCCGGTGCCGCGGGTGCGGAAGATCGAGTCCATCTCATCGAAGAACACGATCACGGGCGTACCTTCGGACGCCTTCTCCCGCGCGCGCTGGAAGATCAGCCGAATGTGACGCTCGGTCTCGCCGACGAACTTGTTCAGCAGTTCGGGGCCCTTGATGTTGAGGAAGTAGGACTTCGCCTCGCGCGCGTCATCGCCACGCACCTCGGCCATCTTCTTGGCCAGCGAGTTCGCCACCGCCTTGGCGATCAACGTCTTCCCACAGCCCGGCGGACCGTACAGCAGCACGCCCTTGGGCGGGCGCAACGCGTACTCCCGGTACAGCTCCTTGTGCAGGAAGGGCAGCTCCACGGCGTCGCGGATCTGCTCGATCTGCCGGGTCAGGCCGCCGATGTCGGAGTAGCTGACGTCGGGCACCTCTTCGAGGACCAGGTCTTCGACCTCGGCCTTGGGAATGCGTTCGAACGCGTAGCCCGCCTTGGTGTCGACCAGCAACGAGTCGCCCGGCCGCAGCTTGCGCGGGCGGCTGTCGTCGTTGAGCGCGTCGGGGTGCCCCTCCGGGAGGTCCTCGGCGACCAGCGGCTCGGCGAGCCACACGATGCGTTCCTCGTCGGCGTGGCCGACGACCAGCGCCCGGTGCCCGTCGGCGAGTAGCTCGCGCAACGTCGAGATCTCGCCGACCGATTCGAACGTGCCGGCCTCGACCACGGTCAGCGCCTCGTTGAGACGAACCGTCTGGCCCTTCCGCAGCAAGGAGACGTCGATGTTCGGTGAACAGGTCAAGCGCATCTTGCGACCGGAGGTGAACACGTCGACCGTGTCGTCCTCGTGTGTACCCAGCAACACGCCGTAGCCACTCGGCGGCTGCCCCAGCCGATCGACTTCCTCCCTCAGCGCAAGTAGTTGCTGGCGCGCTTCTTTGAGCGTCTCCATCAACTTCGAGTTCCGGGCCGCCAGCGAGTCGATCCGGGCTTCGAGCTGATGCACATCACGTGCCGACCGGGTGCCGCCCTGCGTCCCGGCTGCGTGCTCGAGTTGCTCGCGCAGCAACGCTGCCTCGCGGCGTAGTTCTTCCAACTCGGCAGCATCGCCGCTGGACATGCCTGACTCGTGGGGGATACCGAATGATTCAGAACGCTCTGAGCCACCCATGTTGCGCTCCTTTCCCACACCTAATTGGCGCGGTGGATACTTCAAAGCTACCGGCGATTGGCCAATGATGTGCGGAGTCAAATACCCACGAAAAGTTAAGATTTTCGTCACGCTGGTAATCTCGGCCACTAATCTCGCTGATCGAAAGGGCCCTAGGAGGTGGCAGAGTGACCGCAAAAAGCCTCGCCACGGGCTTGGTCGGCACGACCGGCGCCGGCGTGGCGACCGCGAGTGTGAGTTCAGTTGCACCCGTTGGCCCCACCGCGCGGCGGGCACCCGCTTCGGCGAGCGCCCCTACCCCGCGACCGGCCTGATCGACTGGATGCACCGGCACCTGCGCGCGACCTTGAGTGCCGCCGCCGTCGTGGTGGCGGTCGGGATCTCGGGATGCTCGTCGCATCAACAACCCAGAATCGCCTCCTCCGCGCCCGCTGCGGCACCGGCCACGTCGAGCATCGTTGTCGTCTCTCCGACTACCCCGCTGCCGCCGCCCGAAGCCCTTACCGACATCTTGGCCCGGCTCGCCGACCCGAACGTACCCGGCATCAACAAGGTGAGTCTGGTCGAAGGCGCGACCCCCGAGAGCGCAGGCAGCCTGGACAAGTTCACCAACGCGTTGCGCGACAACGGCTACCTCCCCATGACCTTCGTCGCGCACGACATCGCCTGGTCGGACAAGACCCCCGCGGACGTGGTGGCGGCGATCGACGTCAACACGGCCCAGCCCGCTAACGGCAGCTTCCACTTCCCCATGGAATTCACGCCCTTTCAAGGCGGTTGGCAGTTGTCCCGGCGAACCGCCGAGATGCTGTTGACACTGGGCAACTCGACGGCGGTGCCGCCGCCGTCCAACCCTCCCCCGGCTCCGGCGCCCGCTCCCGAGCCGGCCCCTGTTCCGGCCCCGAGCCCGCCCGGTTGAGCCGCGGCATGTGGGTCGGCTGGCTCGAATTCGACGTGTTGCTGGGCGACGTCCGATCGCTCAAACAGAAACGGTCGGTGATCCGCCCAGTGGTCGCCGAACTGCGACGCAAGTTCAGCGTGTCGGCGGCGGAGACGGGTTCACCCGAGCTGTATCGACGGGCGGGAATCGGGGTGGCCACGGTGTCCGGTGACCGCAGCCATGCGGTCGACGTTCTGGACGCGGCCGAACGGCTGGTGGCCGCGCATCCGGAGTTCGAGCTGCTCTCGGTGCGGCGGGGGCTGCAGCGCAGCGACGACTAGCCGTCGCGGCCCTCGCGCTTGCGCCCCAACGGCGCCGGCGCGACCACGCCGGGCGCGAGCCGCCGCGTAAAAACCAGAAACGCAGTGTGCCCGCGCATCGAATGCTGGGGCCGGACTGCCAGGCCGACCACGTTCCAGCCGCGTTGCAGCGTCTCCCACGACCGCGGCTCGGTCCAGCACTGCTGCGCCCGCAGCGCCTCCACGACCCGCGACAGCTGGGTCACGGTCGCGACGTAGACCATCAGCACCCCGCCGGGAATCAGCAGCCGCGAGACCGCGTCGAGCACCTCCCAGGGGGCCAACATGTCGAGCACGGCGCGGTCGAAGGAGCCGTGGGGCATGTCCGAGTCGGCGACGTCGCTGACTATCAGCTCCCAGTTCTCCGGCGCCCCGTCGAAGAACACCGACACATTGCGGCGGGCGTGTTCGGCGTGATCGGCGCGCTGTTCGTAGGAGACCACCCGCCCGCCGGGCCCCACCGCGCGCAGCAGCGAGCAGGTCAGCGCACCCGAACCCGCCCCGGCCTCGAGGACGCGGGCGCCCGGGAAGATGTCGCCTTCGTGCACGATCTGCGCGGCGTCCTTGGGGTAGATGACCTGGGGGCCCCTGGGCATCGACATGATGTAGTCCACCAGCAGCGGGCGCAGCACCAGAAAGGGTGCGCCGTTGCTGGACTTGACCACACTGCCCTGCTCGAGCCCGATCAGCGCATCGTGGGCGATCGAGCCGCGATGGGTGTGAAACTCCGCGCCGGGCGTGAGCGACATCGTGTAGTGCCGGCCCTTCGCATCGGTGAGCTGGACGCGTTCCCCGACGGTGAACGGGCCGGTTGCGGACACGCCGTCTAGCGTGCCAGCCGACTCGCCGCGGGCGGTGCCCGGGGTTGTCGGCACCCGGTTCTACGCTGCGGGCATGACCGACCAACTGCAGGAGAGCGTGCGGTCGAGACCGGCGCTGTCGCCGTCGCGGGCGGCCGACTTCAAGCAGTGCCCGTTGCTGTACCGGTTTCGCGCGATCGACCGCTTGCCCGAGGCGCCGTCGGCCGCCCAGCTGCGCGGCTCGGTGGTGCATGCCGCCCTGCAGCACCTCTATGGGCTGCCCGCCGCGCAGCGCGATCCCGACACCGCCCTGTCGCTGCTCGAACCGGCCTGGGACCACGTGATCGCCTCGGCGCCCGACCTGGCCGGTGAGTTCGATCCCGAGCAGCGGGGCCAGCTGCTGGCCGAGGCACGCGCGCTGCTGTCCGGCTACTACCGGCTCGAGGACCCGACCCGCTTCGATCCGCAATGCTGCGAGGAGCGCGTGGAGGTCGAGCTCGCCGACGGCACGCTGCTGCGCGGATTCATCGACAGGATCGACGTCGCCGCTACCGGGGAGCTGCGCGTGGTCGACTACAAGACCGGCAAGGCGCCGCCGGCCGCGCGGGCCCTGGCGGAGTTCAAGGCGATGTTCCAGATGAAGTTCTATGCGGTGGCCCTGCTGCGCACGCGCGGCGTGCCGCCCACCCGGCTGCGACTGATCTATCTGGCCGACGGGCAGGTGTTGGATTACTCGCCGGACCACGACGAGTTAGTGCGCTTCGAGAAAACCCTGATGGCGATCTGGCGCGCCATCCAATCCGCGGGCCAGACGGGCGATTTCCGCCCCAGCCAGTCGCGGCTGTGCGACTGGTGCCCCCACCGGCAGCATTGCCCGCTGTTCGGTGGTACACCGCCGGCCTACCCCGGCTGGCCGGATTACGCGCTGGTGCAAGGTATTTCGCATCCAAACGAACCGGCAGCGTGACCTCTGACGGTTTTACCGATGTGACAAGGGTCATTACGGCATAACCACCCGGACGGAGTGGGTTCGGCGGAGAGTGCGATATGCTTTGTCAACGTTGGCGCCGAATGGCTTGCCAGCACGTCGTGATCGATTCGTTATTTCTTCTCAGATCCCCGCGGGGCGCCGAGTCCGAGATGACCAGGTGCGCACCGCACAGCCTCGAGTCGCGGCGATCGATGTTGCCAGACGGGCAATCTCGCTACCACCGACGCTTTAGGGAAACTGAAAAATGCTTGAAGACACAACTTTTGCTCACCTCGGGGTGAGCGCACCGCTGGTTGACGCGCTCGCCAAGGGCGGCGTCCACCGACCGTTCCCGATCCAGATTGAAACACTGCCGGACACGCTTGCCGGCCGTGACGTGTTGGGCCGCGGCAAGACCGGCAGCGGCAAGACGCTCGCCTTCTCGATTCCGCTGGTGAGCCGCCTCGATGCCGGCAACCGCCGGCCGAGCATGCCGACCGGGCTGGTGTTGGCGCCCACTCGCGAACTGGCGACACAGATCGCCGCGACCATCGCGCCGCTCGCCGCGGCTCGGGGCCTACGCGTGGCCACCATCTTCGGCGGGGTGCCGCAGCACAAGCAGGCCGCGGCGCTGAAGTCGGGCGTCGACATCGTCGTCGCCTGCCCAGGTCGCCTGGAAGACCTGATGAAGCAAGGCCTCGTCAAGCTGAGCGCGGTACAGGTGACGGTCATCGATGAGGCGGACCACCTCGCCGATCTGGGCTTCCTGCCCACCGTTACCCGCATCCTGGCGGCCACGCCCGCGGGCGGACAGCGGATGCTGTTCTCGGCTACTCTCGATGCCGCTGTCGACACCCTGGTCAAGCGATTTCTCACCAACCCGGTGACGCGATCGATCGCAGAGCCGACGTCCCTGACTCCCGCGATGACACATCACCTCTTCTGCGTCGACGGGCCGCAAGCGAAAAGGGATTTGGTACACCGGCTGGCTGCGGGAGACTCCCGGCGAATCCTCTTCATGCGAACCAAGCACCAGGCCCGGAAGCTGGCCCGCCAGCTCACCCAATCCGGCATCGCGTCGGTGGAGTTACACGGCAACCTGTCCCAGAACGTGCGCGACCGGAACCTGGCGGCGTTCGCGGCTGGACAAGCGCGAGTGCTAGTCGCGACCGACATCGCCGCGCGCGGCGTGCACGTGGACAACGTCGAGCTCGTGGTCCACGTCGACCCGCCCGCGGAGCACAAGGCCTATTTGCATCGATCCGGCCGCACGGCCCGCGCCGGCGCCTCCGGTGACGTGGTCACCATCGCGCTGCCCGAGCAACGCCGGGACACCGAATCGATGATGCGCAAGGCGGCCATCCGCGCCGTTCCCCAGCAAGTCACCGCAGCCTCCCCCGTCATCCACGCCCTGGCCGGCCAGCCCGCGCCCCGCCAGGCCGTCGCGCCCGCTCCGACGGAGGTCCGTCGGTCGGCGCCCACCCCCGCCGCCCCGCGCGGCGCGTCGGGCACTCGTCCCAGGCGGCGCCGGTCCCGTCGGCCGGCACCCACCGCGCGCTAGATTGACGGTGGCGATCGCCACTAGTCCCCTAGCGGTGTCATCTCCTGCAGCATGGTGGGAACGAGTTCGCTGACGGTGGGATGGATGTGCATGGTCCGCGCCAGCGTCGTGTAGGGTGCCTTCGCCGACATGACGTCGAGGATGGCGTGAATCGCCTCGTCACCACCGACGCCGAAGATGGCCGCTCCCAGGATCTCCCGCGTGTCGGCATCGACCACGACCTTCATGAAGCCTTGCGTCTCACCCTTTTCCACCGCCCGGCCGACTCGTGTCATGGGCCGCTTACCAACCAGCGCCTTGCGGCCCGATGCGCGGACTTGGTCGACGGTCATCCCCGCGCGCCCCAGCGGAGGGTCGATGTAGAGCGCATAGGCGGTGATGCGGTCGCTCACGCGCCGCGGGTCACCGTCGAGCAGGTTGGCGGCAACGATCTCGAAATCGTTGTAGGAGGTGTGGGTGAAGGCCCCCTTACCGTTGCAGTCCCCCATCGCCCAAATGTGCTCGACGTTCGTCTTGAGTTGGTCGTCGACCACGATGTAGCCACGGGCGTCGGTTTGCACGCCGGCAGCTTCCAGCCCCAAGTCGTCGGTGTTGGGCCGCCGGCCCACGGCCAGTAGCAGGTGACTCCCGGCGATGGGGACGGCGCCCGCGCGCGGCGTGAGCTCGAACCCGCTGTCGGTCTTATTGATTCGCACGTCATCGGCGCCGACGACGACGTCGATGCCCTCGTCCTCCAGGATGTCCCGGACGGTGGCGGACACGTCCTCGTCTTCCCGCGACGCCAGGCGCGCACCCCTCTCGACCACCGTCACCCGGGCCCCGAAGCGCCGGTACATCTGCGCGAACTCCAGCGCGATGTAGCTGCCGCCGAGGATGACCAGATGGGCCGGCAGCGCGTCCAATTCGAGAATCGAGACGTTGGTGAGGAACTCCACGTCGGACAGCCCCGGAATGTCGGGGACCACGGCGCGGCCACCGACGTTGAGGAAGATGCGGTCGGCGCGCAGCAGGTCGCCGTCCACGCTGAGGGTGTGCGGATCCTCGAACCGGGCGTGCCCGCGAAAGACGGTGCAGCCGTCCATGCCCGCCAGCCAGTCCTCGACACCCTTGCGGTCGCCCAGCATGATTTCGTCTTTGCGCGCCTTGACTTTCGCCATGTCGACGCTGACCGGCCCGGTCGCCACGCCGTAATCGGCCCCGCGGCGGGCCAGGTGAGCGGCGTGCGCGCTGGCCACCAGCGTCTTCGTCGGGATGCATCCGGTGTTGACGCAGGTGCCGCCGATCAGTTTGCGCTCCACCAGCGCGACCCGCTGCCCGGCAGCGGTCAGTCGCCCCGCCAGCGGTGGGCCGGCCTGACCGGCGCCGACGATGATCGCGTCGAAATGCTTTGTCACTTAAGGGCCGTCACTTAAGGGCCGTCACTTAACGGCCGACAGCAGGTATTCGGTCAGGACGTGCCCCGTCACCGCGGCGATGGCGAGTCCGCCGACGATCGCAACCGCGTCCTCCAGCAGCGCGATGGGCAGGTCCTTGCCGGCCACCGCGGCCAGCCGCTTGCGTGCCTGGTAGCCGCCGAGGGTGCCGAGCACCGCGCCGATCACGCCCGCACCCAGCGCGGAGAAGGTCCAGTGCGGCCAGGCGCCCAGGGCCGCGCCCGCCAACCCACCCATGACGATCCGGGCGGCGAAGATCGGTGGCGCCGTGCGGGCCGGCGTCTTGGGCAGCTTGTCGTTGACCAGTTCGCCGACGGCCAGAACGCTGAACACGACGACGGTGATGATGTTGGCCATCCAGGAGGCCCACGTGCCGTGCAGGTCGATCCAGCCCAGGTAGGCGGCCCAGGCGACCACGGCGGGAGCCGTCAGCGAGCGCAGCCCGGCGACGACACCGATCAGCAAAGCCAGCAGCAGAACAAGCGCATGTGTCACGAAGACCCTCCTGGGGAACGACCCGGCAACGTTAGGGATGACGGCCCATGGGCGTGACACGGGCAAGCAGCCCTAGGCGGACGCTAACACAACCGCAGGCACCGCACCCATGCGGTCAGAACCGGCAGAACCTGATGTCGGACGCCAGAATCGCTTTGGCGCCGATGGCGGCCAGCTCATCCATGATCTCGTTGACACCCCGACGCGGCACCAGCGCGCGGATGGCGACCCAATCCGGGTCGGCCAGCGGCGCGATGGTCGGCGACTCCAGCCCGGGCGTGATCGACGTGGCCCTGTCGAGCACGGACCGCGGGCAGTCATAGTCGAGCATCAGATACTGCTGCCCGAACACCACGCCCTGGATCCGCGCCACCAGTTGATCGCGCGCCGCCCGCGTCCCGTCCTGGCCGTCCGGATCGGCGCGTTCGATCAGCACCGCCTCCGAGTCGCACAGCGGGTCGCCGAAGGCCACCAGGTCGTGCAGGCTCAGGGTACGGCCGGAGCCGACCACGTCGGCGATGGCGTCGGCCACCCCTAGCTGCACCGAAATCTCCACCGCCCCGTCGAGCCTGATGACGGTGGCCTCAATGCCCCGTTCCGCCAAGTCTTTTCGGACCAGATTCGGGTAAGCGGTGGCGATCCGCTTGCCGGCCAGATCGGCCGTCGTCCAGTCGCGCCCGGCCGGTCCGGCATACCGGAAACTCGACGACCCGAAACCCAGCGCCAGGCGTTCGCGCACGGGCGCGTCCGAGTCGCGGACCAGATCCCGCCCGGTGATGCCGAAGTCCAGCTGCCCCGAACCCACATAGATCGCAATGTCTTTGGGCCGCAGGAAGAAGAACTCGACCTGGTTCACCGGGTCGATGACGGTGAGGTCCTTGGAATCGGTGCGGCGCCGGTAGCCCGCCTCCGAGAGAATCTCGCTGGCCGGCTCGCTCAGCGTGCCCTTGTTGGGAACCGCAACGCGCAGCATGGTCACAGCTTCCGGTACACGTCGTCGAGGGACAGGCCACGCGCGATCATCAGCACCTGCATCCAGTAGAGCAACTGGCTGATCTCCTCGGCGAGCGCCTCGTCGGGCTCGTGCTCGGCGGCCAGCCACACCTCGCCGGCCTCCTCCAGGATCTTCTTGCCCAGCCCGTGTATGCCGCCGTCCAGCGCCGCAACCGTCGCGCTGCCGGCCGGCCGCGTGCGCGCACGCTCACCGAGTTCGGCGAACAGATCCTCGAACGTCTTCACGGCCAGCGATTGTTTCACGCGGTGGCGAGCAAAGTCACGGCGGTTTCACTCCAGCGCGGTTTTCAGCCGTCCGGTCAGTCGAATCCGGCGAGCGTGATCCGCAACGCCTCTTCCAGTTGGACGTGAAACGGTGGGCTCGCGGTGATATCCGCGCTCAGCCACCCATCGAGAACGAATTTGACTGTGGCCAAACTCGTGTGGACCAACAGCGCGGGCCGGATGTCGACCGCCGCATCGACATCCATCCGGTGTGCGACCTGCTCGATCAGACCGCGGTGGTCGGCCTCGCTGACTAGCACGGACTTGCTCAACAGGTGGGGCGCCGTCGCGACGGCGTGGCGCCACGGATCGAGGTCGTCGACCTCGCTGACATCTCTGGCGTGCGTGACGAACAGCTGAATCAGCGCCTCGACCGGCGACTCGTGTGGGGGCCGCGCGCTGTAGGAACCGACGATCTCGGCGGCCGCCTCCCGGACCGGATCGACCAGCAGGCCTTCCTTGGTCGGCGCATACCGGAAATAGGTGCTGATGGAAATCCCGGCGGCCGCCGCGATGTCCTCCGTCGTCACCGCCTCGAAGCCGCGCTCGGCGAAAAGCCGGTGCGCGGTCTGCTGGATCTGGGAGAGCAACGCGGCACGGCGGCGATCCCGCAGCGAGCCAGTGTTTGCTGACGGCATGCCATCACCTTCGTCAATCCGACATTGAAACCCTACGGTGCCGTCCAACGACGAACTCAGATGAGTGACTCTACACTATTGAAAGTCCCTATCAAGTACGCTAATGTGATGCAGCACACACCGATGAACTGCGGATTCTTGGGGCCTGTTGACACTATTTTAATAAGGATGCGCGTCAATCCGCGTCAAAGGCGCCCGAAGTCGTCTGCTCGGCACTCAGGGATTCAAGGGGTGGGAAGAGGGCCGATGAAAACGGTAGCCGATACGCCATGGCCCGTGCCATGAGTTTGCTGGCTGGCGTCCAGCTCACGCCACTATGACGACACAAGTCGATGGCGTCGCCGCCGTTCGGGACTGGTCGGTCGGGTACGTCAGACGTCACCCGATCGCCTCGCTGACGACGGTCGGCGAACAGTTCATCTTGGGTGTGCGCACCGTTCAGTACTTCTTCTTCGACCTGATGACCGGGCGTTTCCAGTGGCAGGAGTTCGTCCGGCAGGGCGCGTTCATGGCGGGCACCGCCGTGCTGCCGACGATCCTGGTGTCCCTGCCGATCAGCGTCACCCTCTCCATCCAGTTCGCGCTGCTGGCCGGCCAGGTCGGGGCCACGTCGCTGGCCGGGGCCGCCAGCGGGCTCGCCGTCATTCGACAGGGCGCGTCGCTGGTGGCCGCGGTGCTCATGGCGTCGGCCGTCGGTTCGGCGATCACCGCCGACCTGGGTTCGCGAACGATGCGCGAGGAAACCGACGCGATGGAGGTGATGGGCGTCTCGGTGATCCGCCGTCTGGTCGTCCCCCGCCTCGCCGCGGCGGTGATGATCGGCGTGGCCCTCACCGGCGTCGTGTGCTTCGCCGGATTCTTCGCGAGCTACATGTTCAACGTGTACTTCCAGAACGGCGCGCCGGGCAGCTTCGTGTCGACGTTCGCGTCGTTCGCGACGACCGGCGACATGATCTTGGCGCTCGTGAAGGCGATCGTGTTCGGCGCCATCGTGGCCATCGTGTCGAGCCAGAAAGGCTTGTCCACCAAGGGCGGACCGACGGGCGTGGCGAACTCGGTGAACGCGGCGGTGGTCGAGGCGATCCTGCTGCTGATGATCGTCAACGTCGCGATCAGTCAGCTCTACATCATGTTGTCGCCCAGGACGGGGCTGTGACGTGACCGCCTCCGCGTATCAGCCGTTCGCACCGATTTCGGTCCCGCTCGTCCGGCTCTACCGGCGGGGGAAGGTACCGGTCATCCGGCTCGGCCATCTGCTGGTCTTCTTCGTGCGCGCGCTGGTCGCCGTCCCGCTCGCGCTGCGCCAGTACCGCGGCGAGTTCTTGCGGCTGTTGTCGAACATCACCTGGGGCAACGGCTCGATCGTGGTGGGCGGCGGCACCGCCGGTGTGGCCGTGGTGCTCGGCATGACGGTCGGTGCGCTGGTCGGCATCGAGGGCTACAACTTCCTGGATCTGCTCGGCCTCGGGCCCGCGACCGGATTCGTGTCCTCGTTGGTCAATACCCGCGAGCTGGCGCCCTTGATGGCCTCGCTGGCCTTCGCCATGCAAGGTGGCTGCCGCTTCACCGCCCAGCTGGGATCCATGCGCATCGCCGAGGAGATCGATGCCATGGAATCGATTGCGATCCGCCCGATCCCCTACCTGGTGACCACCCGGTTGATCGCTTCGGTGGTGGCGATCGTCCCGCTGTACGCCGCCTGCCTGGCGATCGGCTACCTGAGCACACAAGTGGTGGTGGGAATCAGCAGTGGCGGTTCGACCGGTTCCTACCTTCACTACTTCACGCTGATGCTGGCCGGGCAGGACATCGTCTACTCGTTGATCAAGGCCGTCATCTTCGTCTGGATCGCGTCCACGATCCAGTGCTACTACGGCTACTACGCGGGCGGCGGCCCCGAGGGCGTCGGCGTCGCCGCGGGACACGGCATGCGGGCCAGCATCACCGTCGTGATCATCGTGAACATGCTGCTCACCATGGCGCTGTGGGGCGTGGACTCGGGCGCGAGATTCGGCGGCTAGGTCGGTGGAACATGCCCAATTCCTTTGAGCTGGACGGTCGCGGCCCGTCCGACCGGCAGCTGTTCGGCATAGGCATCGCGGTCCTGGTGGTCAGCGCCCTGGTCACCACCGCGATGCTGGTCAAATCGACGGGCCGGCTCAACGATTACGTGCGGGTGGTCGCGGATCTGGTGAACGTCGGCGACGGACTTCCGCAGAAGTCCGACGTCAAGTACCACGGCGTCCTCGTCGGCATGGTCGATGGCGTGGTCCCCGCGGCGCACGGCAAACCCAACTACGTCCACATCGACTTGAAACATGAATACGCTGAATCGATTCCGGCCACCGTGACCGCGCGCGTGGTGCCCAGCAACGTGTTCGCCGTGTCGTCGGTGCAGTTGGTGGGCTCCCCAAACCAGCAGGGCCCGGGCGAGAAGATCCGCGACGGCGCGCACATCCCGGAGGACAACCGGCTTCCGACCGTTCTCTTCCAGACGACCGTCAGCAAGTTGCGCGACGTGCTCGCCGCGGCGGGGCGCGGACGCGACGACAGGTCCGTGGGGATCCTGGCCGCGCTCGGTGCCGCCACCGACCACCGCCGCGTCAGCCTGCTCAACGCCGGCGCACAACTGAATCGCCTTCTCGACCAGCTCAATTCGATTGTCAGCACCGACACCGGCCCCTCGACGGTGTCCGCGCTGCTGGATGCGACGCGTGGTCTCGCGCAGACGGCCCCCGACCTTCTCGACGCACTGCACCGGGCCGTCGAGCCGATGCAAACCTTCGCCGAGACCCGTGGCCAGCTGGCCTCGCTGCTCTCGGGCGCCGACTACACGGTCGGCACGACGCGGCAATCGTTCGGCAATCACATCGACCAACTCATCCAGATCACCACCGATTTCACGCCGGTCATCGGCGTGCTGGCGCAGAAGTCGAACAACTTCGTGCCCGCCGTCGTCAAATTGGACAACCTGGCCAACCAGTTCATGGAGCAGGTCTGGAACCCCCGGACCAATCTCGGCAACATGCGCGCGATGCTGACCTTCACGCCCAGCTCCACCTACACACGTGCCGACTGTCCTCATTACGGGGAGTTGAAGGGGCCCAGCTGCTTCACCGCGCCGCTGATTCCGGTGCGGCCCGATCTGCCCGACGTGCTGCTGCCGCAGAATTATCAGCCGCCCAAGGATCTCGCGCCGCCCCCGGGAACCGTGATCGGCCCGGACGGCAACCTGGTGGCCGTGGGGCCACCGCTGATCAACCCGAACCCCAACCTGTCCGACCCCAATCCCCCGCTGCCCGCCGGGATCACGCCGTCACCGCCCGTCCCCGGCAGCGCGAACCCCGACAACCCCTCACCCGGCGCGCCGGCGACACCGCAACCACACGAACCGTGGGTCGCGCCGGTGGCCCCCAAGGCGCCATGGATCCCCCAGGCCTCTTTCGGGGGGAACGTGGGCCCCGTTGGGAGCCAGTACGAACGAAACGTGTTGGGCGTGATCACCGGCGCGCCCGCGACCGAAGCCACCGAGCTGCTGCTGGGTCCGGTCGCCCGCGGCACGACGGTGTCACTGGCGCGCCCACCGGCTCAGCCCCCCGGGGAGGCGAAGTGAGGTTCCGCGGCCCACTCGTTGCCCTGACGCTGTTCATGGTCGTCTCCTTGACGCTGACGTGGCTGGTGTATGTGAGCCTGCGCCGCGACGTCGCCGGCAACACCGCCAGGTATTCGGCCGTGTTCAGCGACGTCTACGGGCTTCGCGAAGGCGACGACGTCCGGATGGCCGGGGTGCGGGTGGGTCGAGTCGAAAAGATCGAGCTCGAGGGCAACCTCGCGAAGGTCTCGTTCGTGGTGCAGCAAGAGCAGCGGTTGTTCGGGAACACCGAGGCGTCGGTCACCTACCAGAACATCGTCGGCCAGCGTTACCTCGGACTGTCTCTGGGCAAGCAGGGCGGTCGGGAGCTGCTCCCGCCGGGCAGCACCATCCCACTGGAACGCACCGAACCCTCCTTCGACGTGACCACGCTGCTCAACGGCTACGAACCGTTGTTCAGCCTGCTGAACCCCCACGACGCGGACAACCTCACCAAGGGCATCATCGCCTCGCTGCAGGGCGACACGTCGTCACTGGCCACGCTGGTCGGCCAGACCTCCACCCTCACAGAGACATTCGCGGGCAGGGATCAGGCGCTCGGCAATGTGATCACCAACCTCGACAAGGTGATGGGCAACCTGGCCCGGCAGAACGACGATCTCGACGGAGTCATCACCCAGACCCGCAGCATCGTCGGCGAGCTCGACGCGCGGCGCCCGGACCTGGTCGCCTCGGTGGGTTCGCTCGCGCGGGTGACCGGCCGGCTCTCGACGTCGGCGGCGGACGTGTACCCGGCACTGCGCGAATTCATCGACCGCCAGCCCGGTGTCACCAAGCACATCATGGACGTCGAACCGCAGGTGGCATTCTTCGGCGACAACATTCCGCTGCTGCTCAAAGGGCTGACCCGGGTCGGCAACCAGGGCGCCTACGGCAACGCCTACGTGTGCGACGTGAACTTCATGGGGTTCTTCCCCGGGCTCAACGACGTCGTACCGATCATCGTCAACGCCGCCACACCGGGCAACAAGGCCTGGCACACCCCGAGGTGCAGGAGCACGGCCGATGGCTGAAACGTCCGTCCGGCTTCGACTTTCGGGGATGAGAAAGCGTCCGCTGGAGAGCTACAACAAGACGTGGCTCGGGTTCATCGCCGTCGCGGTGGTCGCGGTCCTCATCGGGGTCATGCTGCTCGTGCACGCGCTCGGCGCCGGATACCGGCACTACACCGCGGAATTCCTGCAGGCGGCCTCGCTGCGGGCGGGCAACCCGATCGTGGTCGCGGGCATCCCGGTGGGCAACGTCACCAGCATGAAACTCGTCGGAGACCACGTCGAGGCGGGCCTGAAGATCCGGGACAACATCGCGCTGGGCAAGGATTCCCGGGCCCAGATCAAGGTCACCACCATCCTGGGTTCGCGCTACCTGGCGCTGGAACCCAGCGGCCCTGCGCACCTGCCCGACAACACCTTCGACCTGGCGCACACCGAGGTGCCCTACGACCTGCAAGCCGCGTTGCAGGACGCCACCACCACGTTCGAGCAGGTCGACTCCGACCGGTTCGCCCAGTCGCTCGCGGTGCTCGGCAAGCAACTCGAGGGCCTGCCCGCCGTTGTGCCCCAGGCCATTTCGAATATCAACACCCTCTCGTCGATCATCGCCGTGCGGCGCGACCAACTGGGACAGCTGCTGCGCAGCACCGAGCAGGTGACCAACACGCTGCGGCGCCAGCAGGCCGGCATCGGCAACCTGGTCGACCAGGGCCAGGACCTGCTGGGCCAATTCGTCGCGCGGCGCGCCGTTTTCCACGCGATGATGCAATCGCTCTCGAGCCTGATCGACACGATGAGCCAGGTCGTGGTCAACGACCGGTCGGGGCTGGACGCATTGATCAAGGACATGCGCGACTTCACCAATTTGATGGCTCAACACGACGACCTGCTGCACAGCATGCTGCAAACCAGCCCGATCTTCTTCCGCGAGGCCGCCAACCTCACGGGTGACGGCAACGCGATCAACTTCAACGCCCCCAACGTTCCGTTGATCGACTCGTGGATGTGCGCGATCAGTGGCCGTGCCAAGCAGTTCGGCATGATCGAGTACTTCAAGGACTGCAAGTGAGGGGGCTCGGCGCCAAGGCGCTGGCCCTCGTCGCCGCGGTCGCGGTTCTCGCCGCGGCGGTCGGAATCGGTTGGTGGTACCTGAGTTCCGATGAGGATACGATCGCCGTGACCGCCCAATTCGACAGTGCCTCCGGCCTTTACGAGGGCAACGCGGTGGCGGTGCTGGGCATGCCGGTCGGCAAGGTCACCAAGATCAACGCCAAGGGCGGCTATGTCGAAGTCGAGTTCACCGTCGACCGCCACGTCAAGGTTCCCGCCACGGTGCAGGCCGTCACGGTGTCGACCTCCATCCTCACCGACCGGCAGATCGAACTCACGCCGCCCTACCGCGGTGGGCCGACTCTGCAGAACCACGACACCATCGGCTTGCCGCGGACCAAGACGCCCGTCGAATTCAGCAGTGTCCTCAACGTTTTGGACAAGGTGACCAAGTCGCTCGAGGGGGACGGCCACGGCGGCGGCCCGATCGCCGACGTGCTGAATGGCGGCGCCGAAGTGGTCAACGGTAACGGCGAAAAGATCAAGGCGGCGCTGGGCGAGCTGTCCAAGGCGCTGCGCCTGTCCAGTGACCGCGGCGCGACGACCCGCGAGCAGATCACCACGATCGTCAGAAACATCAGCACCCTGTTCGACGCCGTCACCGCCAATGACGCCAAGTTGCGCGAATTCGCCTCGACCATCCACCAGGTCAGCCAGATAATGGCCGACGAGGACATCGGCAACGGCAGCACCGGACGCAGACTCGACCAGCTGATCCAACGGGCGGGTGACCTGCTCGACGCCAACCGCGACAACATCAAGCAGGCCGCGCTGAGCGGCAACACCACCCTGAAGATGGTGACCGACCAGCGGCGCGACCTCGCCGAGCTCCTGGACCTGGCGCCGCTGGTGGCCGACAACGCCTACAACATGATCGATCGGGCGAACGGCAGCGTGCGGGCTCGCTTCCTCACCGATCGGTTGCTCTTCGACAGCCAGTACACCAAAGAGATCTGCAACCTGATGGGGCTTCGTCAGCTGGGCTGCAGCACGGGGACCATCCAGGACTTCGGCCCCGACTTCGGGTTGACCTATGTGCTCGACGGCATGGCCGCGATGGGGCAGAAATGAGGAGCGCGGGCGCGCGCGGCGTGCTGGCGGCCATGGCCGCGGCGATGGTGACCGCGGGATGCGCCACGAACGGGCTTGCCAGCCTGCCCCTTCCGGCGCCGGGGCTGGGTTCGGGAGGCTATTCGCTGAACGCGGTTTTCTCCAACGCGCTCAACCTGCCGATGAACGCCAAGGTGAAGCTCGGCGGCGCCGACGTCGGGCAGCTCGAATCGATGGTCGCGCGCAACTACACCGCGGTGACGCGGCTGCGTATCCGGGACGGGGTGCAACTGCCCCGGGGCAGCACGGCCGAATTGCGCACCGCGACACCGCTGGGCGACGTGTTCGTCGCGCTGAAGCCGCCGGCCCCAGGCGAACCCCCAGGCGAAGCGGACGGCCCCCTGTTGAAGGACGGCGACACCATCGGCCTGGATTCCACGGCCGCCGCCGCAACCGTCGAGTCGGTGCTGAGTTCGGCGGCGATTCTGGTGAACGGCGGGGCGGTACGCAATTTCACCAACATCATCAACGGCTTCGGCAAGGCCACCGGCGACCAGGGCCAGGCGTTCGGCGACATGATCCGCAAGTCCAACGAGCTGCTCGGCAGGCTGGATTCCCGGTCCGATCAGATCTCGGCCGCATTGACCCAATTGTCGCAGCTGGCCGACCAACTCGACGCCAAGAACCAGACCATCACCGACCTGATGGTCGCGGCCGGCCCCGCCACCTCGGCCCTGGCCGACAACACCACCCAGCTCTCCGACCTGGCGGTGCAGGTGGGCGACACCTCCAGGTTGCTGGCCAGGTTCCCGTCGATCGGCGGGACCGACACCAGCGGCCGCAGCATCATCCGCGATCTGAACACCGTCGCCGGGGCCGCCAACGACGTCGCGATGAGCCCGGACACCAGCTGGCTGTCGATAAACCGGCTGATCCCCGCGTTGGTCAAATCGACTGCGGGGAACTCGATCTCGGTGAACGTGGGTGTGGACAAGATCATGCTCGGATCGCTGCCCGACATCGGGTTCCCCGGCGACATCGGGCTGCACGGACCCCACCACTACAACGTCAACCTGCTCGTCGGCACCCTCAAGTACACGCTGTGGCGGCTGCAGGAACGCGTGGTCGGGCGGGGCCCGAACTCACCGCAGGTTCCCGTCATCCCGGACCCGACTATCCCGGGCCAGATCGATGTCGCGCCGGGTCCGCCGCCGGAGCCCGCGCCGGGACCGCAACCGGGGCCACAACCGGGACCACAACCGGGGCCACAACCGTGATCCGCGTCATCGACAACGTCGCGAATTTCGTTGTCCGCGTGGTCCGCACCGGCCACCGGCAACAGGTCTGGCTGTCGGTGGCCGGACTGGCGCTCATCCTGGTCGTTGCAACCGCCTACTTGCTTGTCGGTGCGTTGCGGGTGAAGCCGTTCGCCTCGTCCTACCGGGTCACCGTGCAATTGCCGGATTCCGGTGGCCTGCTGCCCAATCAGGATGTCGCCCTGCGCGGAGTGCGCATAGGCCGGGTGGAGTCGCTGCAGATCACCGACACCGGGGTGAACGCCGTCGCCAGCATCACGTCGAAGGTGCGGATCCCGGCGAGCAGCGTCGTGCACGTGTCGGCGCTGTCGCCCGCGGGTGAGCAGTACATCAATTTCGAGGCCGCCTCCGACGCCGGGCCGTACCTGCACGACGGCAGCCTCATCACCTCGGACCGCACGACCGCCCCGGTCAGCCTGGCGCAGTTGCTCGGCGACGCCGACGGGCTGCTGGCGCAGGTCGATCCCCACAAGATCGAGTTGATCAAGAAGGAATTGAGCCTGAGCAAGGAGGGGCCCGCGAAGCTGACCGCGATCGTCGACGGCGGCACGTTCCTGCTCTCGACGCTGGATTCGGTGCTGCCGCAGACCACCAGCATCATCAAGACCAGCCGGGTGGTGCTCACCTTGGCAAGCGACAAGAACGCCGGGTTGGGCTCTGCGGCAACCGAACTCAACAAGACGCTGACCGGTGTGGCCAGGATGCAGGCCGGCTATCGCCGTCTGACCGGGCAGACGCCGCGCACACTATCGGCAGTCGACAATCTGTTCGCCGACAATTCGGACACGATGGTGCAGTTGCTGGGCAGCATGGCCACCATGTCGCAGCTGCTCTATCTACGGGTCCCCGCGCTCAACGCGCTGTTCCCCGACTACCGCGGGTCGGTACTGGACGCGGTGACGAGCGCCTTTCACGACGGCGGTGTCTGGGCGACGGCCGACCTCTACCCCCGCTACGTGTGCGACTACGGGACACCCGCGCACGCCTCGTCCGCCGCCGACTATTACGAGCCGTTCATGTACACGTACTGCCGCGACGACGACCCCGCCGTCTCGATCCGCGGCGCCAAGAACGCGCCGCGGCCGGGCGGCGACGACACCGCCGGCCCGCCACCGGGGGCGGACCTGGGCCAGCGCACCGATCCGACCCCGCGGGGCCGCTACACCATTCCCACCCCCTACGGCGGCCCGGCACTGCCGATCGAGCCGCCGCACTGAGCCGTAGACCAGCCGACCCGAACCCTAGGAGATGACCGTGATCGTGACCACCGAGAAGAACCCGAAGGCCAAGGCGCATGCCGAAGCCGCGCCGGACGCCGAAACACCGGACAACGCAATCGAAGACGTCGCAATCGAAGACGTCGCAATCGAAGACGTGGACGAGGTGCGCGCCGACGAATCAACCGACGAAGACGAGGGTGCGCTGCTCAAACGCAAGCCCCCTGTGGCCGAGCGCCGCAGGCAACCTTGGAAGCACTATCTGCGCCGCAGCGTGCTGCCGGCGCTTCTCGTTGCAGCACTTGCCGTCTCGGGATTCCTCGGCTGGCGGCTCTGGCAGGAGCATCAGGTCAGATTGGCCGGCGATCAGGCCCAACAGGCGGCGATCGCCTATGCGCAGGTGCTGACGAGCATCGACTCCAACAAGGTCGACGACAACTTCAGGCAGGTGCTCGACGGCGCGACGGGCGAGTTCAAGGACATGTACACCCAGTCCAGCGTCAAGCTTCGCCAGCTGCTGATCGACAACAAGGCGACCGCGCACGGCGTGGTGGTGGACTCGGCGATCCAGTCCGAATCCACGAACAAGGTCGTCGTGCTGGTCTTCATCGACCAGACCGTCACCAACACGGCCGCTCCCGACCCGCGCATCGACCGCAGCAGGATCAAGATGACGATGGAGAAGGTCGACGGTCGCTGGCGGGCAAGCAAGGTCCAGCTACTGTGATGCGACGAATGCTCGCGGCATCGGTAATGATTGCCGCTGCAACGCTTCCCGGCACCGCGCACGCGTCCGCGCCGTCCTTCTGTGGCGAGCTCGGCGGCGACTGGGACGGCCAGTACTGCCACACCTCCGTGACGTCGGAGCGCAAGGCCGTCCGGGACATCAAGGTCGCCGTGCCCGACGACCTGGTCGACAATCCGACCACGGGCCCGGTGATCCGGGACTACCTGCGCACCCTGGTCAACAATTGGAAAACGGCCAACGGCGCCATGGCCGCCGACAGCTACGGCGAGGAGAACTTCGAGGTGTTCCGCCACGGCAACCTGCTCAGCGCGGTGTTCCACGAGGACTACCACGCCGACGGACCGAAGCCCAACAACGCCTACCGGACCTTCACCTTCGACATGGCCAGCGGCCGGCGGGTGCAGCTGGCGGACCTGACGACGTCAAACCCGCTGACCGCCATTCCCCCACTGGCGCAACCGTTCATCGAAACGGCGCTCAACCAAGCGCCACCGCCACACGACCCGGGGACCTACCCCTTCACGGTCGACCGCTGGACTCCGGACAAGGTCTACTCCGGGGCGTACAAGGCGTGGGCGGTGACGCCCGACGAGCTGATCCTGTACATGCCCGACTACCCGGTGGGCCACGACGAGCCGCTCAACTTCACGCCGGGTGTCATGCAATGGTTCATGGACGGCGGCACGGTGCAAGCGCACATCCCGCTGTCCGCCCTGGCGCCCGTGCTGCGGATCTAGCCTCTAGCCCCGCACCAGGCGCGCGAGCGACCGCAAACTGCCACGCGGGACGGCGTGTCGTCGTGCAAACACGGTCGCTCGCGGTCACTGGGTGGGCAATCAATCCTCGGGGTTGTAGCCGAGGTTCGGGGCGAGCCAGCGCTCGGCTTCCTGCAGAGTCCAGCCCTTGCGCCTCGCGTAGTCGGCGACCTGGTCCTGGGCCATCCGGCCGATCACGAAGTACTGCGACTGCGGGTGCGAAAAATACCAGCCGCTGACGGCAGCGCCGGGCCACATCGCCATCGACTCGGTCAACTCGATGCCGGTCCGCTCCTTGACGTCCATCAACTTCCAGAGCGTCACCTTCTCGGTGTGATCCGGGCAGGCGGGGTAGCCGGGGGCCGGGCGGACTCCCACGTACTTCTCATCGATGAGCGCCTCGTTGTCCAACTGCTCGTCGGGCTGGAATCCCCAGAACTCCTTGCGGACCCGTTGGTGCATCCGTTCGGCGAAGGCCTCTGCCAGCCGGTCGGCGATCGACTCCAGCAGGATCGCGCTGTAGTCGTCCAGGGCCGCCTTGAACTCCGCGATCTTCTCCTGGCTGCCGAGCCCCGCGGTGACCGCGAAGGCGCCGACGTAGTCGGCCAGACCGGTGGCCTTGGGCGCGATGTAATCGCCCAACGACCGGTTCGGGATGCCGTCACGGTGCTCGCCCTGCTGGCGCAGGTTGTGCAACGTGGTCAGCACCTCGGTACGGGTGTCGTCGGTGTAGAGCTCGATGTCTTCAATCCCCGAGCCGACCGCGTTCGCCGGGAAGAAGCCGATCACCCCGTTGGCGGTCAGCCACTTCTCCTTGATCAGGGTGTCGAGCATCTGCTGCGCGTCGTCGTACAGCTTGCGCGCGGCCTCGCCCGACGCGGGGTTGTTGAGGATGTCCGGGAAGCGACCCTTCATCTCCCAGGCGTTGAAGAACGGCTGCCAGTCGATGTACTCGCGCAGCTCGGCGAGGTCGTAGTCCAGGAACTCCCGCACGCCTTCCCCAACACCAACGCCCTGGGCCGGCGCCGGCGGCGTGTAGCCGTTCCACTCGATCGGCGTCCGGTTCGCGCGGGCCTTCTCCAGCGTCAGCATCGGCCGCTCGTTCTTCTGGGCGTGCCGTTCGCGCAGGGAGGCGTAGTCGGCCTCGGTGGCCTCCAGCAGGGGACCACGCTGCTTGTCGTCGAGCAGCGCGGCGGCGACCGGCACTGAGCGGGAGGCGTCCTTGACCCACACGACCGGGCCGCTACGGCGCGGCGAGATCTTCACGGCCGTGTGGGCGCGCGAGGTGGTGGCGCCGCCGATCAGCAGCGGGATCTGAAGCCCCTCGCGTTCCATCTCGACGGCGAAGTTGGCCATCTCGTCCAGGGACGGGGTGATCAGTCCGGACAGGCCGATGATGTCGGCGTCGTGCTCCCTGGCAGCGT
The DNA here is from genome assembly GCF_001668695.1 of Mycobacterium sp. E2497. Lineage (NCBI taxonomy): Bacteria > Bacillati > Actinomycetota > Actinomycetes > Mycobacteriales > Mycobacteriaceae > Mycobacterium > Mycobacterium sp. E2497. The sequence continues at coordinate 7,393 of NZ_LZKD01000266.1, read as the reverse complement.
CCAGGATCTTCTGGGCGGGCACCATCACCCCGAGGTCGATCACTTCGAAGTTGTTGCACTGCAGGACAACTCCGACGATGTTCTTGCCGATGTCGTGGACGTCGCCCTTGACGGTCGCCATGATGATCGTGCCGTTGGTGTCCTTCGCCGCTGCCCCAGTTTGGGAGGTGCCGTTCTGCTCCTTCTCCTCCTCGATGAACGGCAGCAGGTATGCGACGGCCTTCTTCATCACCCGGGCCGACTTCACGACCTGGGGCAGGAACATCTTGCCCGAGCCGAAAAGGTCACCGACGACGTTCATGCCGTCCATCAGCGGGCCCTCGATCACCTCGATCGGGCGGCCGCCCGCGGCGGCGATCTCGGCCCGCAACTCCTCGGTGTCGGCGTCGACGTGGGCGTCGATCCCCTTGACCAAGGCGTGCGTGATCCGCTCCCGGACCGGGAGGCTCCGCCACTCGGCCACCGCCGTGTCGCCGGCGTCTTCCTTGCTGTTGAACCTTTCGGCGATCTCCAGGAGGCGTTCGGCCGCGTCCTCGCGACGGTTCAGGACGACGTCCTCGATGCGGTCGCGCAGCTCGGGGTCGATCGAGTCGTAGGGCACCAGCGCGCCGGCGTTGACGATGCCCATGTCCAGGCCGGCCTTGATGGCGTGGTACAGGAACACCGCGTGGATCGCCTCGCGGACGGGATTGTTGCCCCGGAACGAGAATGACACGTTCGAGATGCCACCGGAGATGTGCACCCCTGGGAGGTTCTCCTTGATCCAGGCGCAAGCCTCGATGAAGTCGATCCCGTAGGTCGCGTGCTCCTCGATGCCGGTGGCCAGCGCGAAGCAGTTGGGGTCGAAGATGATGTCCTCGGCCGGGAAGCCGACCTCCTCGGTCAGGATCCGGTAGGCGCGACCGCAGATCTGTTTGCGGCGCTCCAGGTTGTCGGCCTGACCCTGCTCGTCGAAGGCCATCACGACGACGGCGGCGCCGTACTTGCGGCACAGCCGTGCCTCGCGGACGAACTTCTCCTCGCCCTCCTTCAGGGAGATCGAGTTGACGATCGGCTTGCCCTGGGTGTTCTTCAGGCCCGCCTCGATGACCTCGAACTTGGAGGAGTCGATCATCACCGGCACGCGGCTGATGTCCGGCTCGGCCGCGATCAGCTTGGTGAACCGGTCCATCGCGGCGACGCCGTCAATCATGCCCTCGTCCATGTTGATGTCGATGACCTGCGCGCCGACCTCGACCTGCTGCAGGGCCACCGACAGCGCGCTGTCGTAGTCCTCGGCCTTGATCAGGTTGCGGAACCGGGCCGAGCCGGTGATGTTCGTGCGCTCGCCGATGTTGACGAACAGCGAGTCCTCGGTGATGTTGAGCGGCTCGAGCCCCGACAGCCGGGTCGCCACCGGGATCTCCGGCACCTCACGCGGCGGCTTGCCCTCGACCACCTTGGCGATCTCGGCGATGTGCGGCGGCGCGGTTCCGCAGCACCCGCCGACCAGGTTGACCAGGCCGGCCTCGGCGAAGTCGGCGATGTAGCCGGCCTGACGCTCCGGGGTCTCGTCGTACTCGCCGAAGGCGTTGGGCAGCCCGGCGTTGGGGTAGCAGGAGACGAAGGTGTCCGCGATCCGCGACACCTCGGCGATGTAGGGCCTCATCTCCGGCGCGCCCAGGGCGCAGTTGAGGCCGACCGCGATCGGCCTGGCGTGCCTGACCGAGTTCCAGAACGCCTCGGTGACCTGCCCGGACAGCGTCCGCCCGGAGGCGTCGGTGATGGTGCCCGAGATGATCAACGGCCAACGCCGTCCACGCTCCTCGAACAGCGTCTCGACGGCGAACACCGCCGCCTTGGCGTTCAGCGAGTCGAAGATGGTCTCGATGATGAGGAGGTCGACCCCGCCGTCGACCAGGCCGTTGGCGGCTTCGAGGTAGGCGGCCACCAACTGGTCGTAGGAGACGTTGCGGGCCCCGGGATCGTTGACGTCCGGCGAGATCGATGCGGTCCGCGTGGTCGGCCCGATCGCGCCGGCGACGTAGCGGGGCTTGTCCGGGGTGCTGTACCCGTCGGCGGCCTTGCGGGCCAGGGCGGCGCCGGCGTAGTTCAGCTCGTAGGCCAGCTCCTGCATCTCGTAATCGGCGAGCGAGATCGCGTTCGCGTTGAACGTGTTGGTCTCCAGGATGTCGGCACCCGCCTCGAGATACTCGCGGTGGATCCCCTCGATGATCTGCGGCTGAGTCAGGTTGAGCAGGTCGTTGTTGCCCTGGAGAGCGGTCGGCCACTCCGTGAACCGATCCCCGCGGTAGCCGGCCTCGTCAGGCCGGTCACGCTGGATCGCCGTGCCCATCGCGCCGTCGATCACCATGATCCGCCGGCGCAGAGCGGCCTTCAGCTCATCGGTGCAGTCCGGGCGGATGTTCGGCGCGAAGGTCTCTGACTGAGAGGTGTTCGGCGCCGGGGCATTTACGGGGGCGTTCACATACGTTCCTTCCGTTACGGAAGGCGTCCTTGACTCTGCCGAGCGTGGCGGATACCGGCGGGGACCCGTATCCGTTGCAACGCCTCTCGACCAGAAAAGTCTACGTCGTCACCCGAGCGACGTCTGGACGCCCAACTCATCGCCGCGATCGGTGGCGCGATCATCTCGGCGACCATCTCGGCGACGTGGTAGTTACCAAGGTTAACCAGTGTGAAACCGAAGTATTTCGTTCCGACCGCGCCCGTTCCGGTTGTCGACGTCGTCCGGGGTCAGGTCGGCGGTCCCCCACAAGGATAGTCGTCCTATGGAATGCGCCCACTGGTTGACAGGTCCTCGCCAGGCAAGGCCGAACTCCGGCGTCTGAGGCCGTACGCTGATTTCTGTGACCCCGCCCGATGGCCCACCCTTTGGAAAAGGCGCACTGCCCGAACTGCACAACACCATCGTCGTGGCGGCGTTCGAGGGTTGGAACGACGCCGGCGACGCGGCCAGCGACGCGCTCGAGCACCTCGAGGCCATCTGGGAAGCCGATCCGATCCTGGAGATCGACGACGAGGCGTACTACGACTACCAGGTGAATCGCCCGGTCATCCGGCAGGTCGACGGTGTCACCCGGGAGCTGGTGTGGCCGGCCATGCGGATCTCGCACTGCCGGCCACCGGGCAGCGACCGTGACGTGGTGCTGATGCACGGCGTGGAACCCAACATGCGCTGGCGCACCTTCTGCGCCGAGCTGGTCGCCATCGCCGACAAACTCAATGTGGACACCGTGGTCATCCTGGGCGCCCTGCTCGCCGACACGCCCCATACCCGGCCGGTTCCCGTCTCCGGTGCCGCCTACAGCCCCGAGTCGGCGAAACGCTTCGGCCTCGAGGAAAGCCGCTACGAGGGCCCGACCGGCATCGCCGGGGTCTTCCAGGACGCCTGCGTGGCCGCCGGGATCCCGGCGGTGACGTTCTGGGCGGCGGTGCCCCACTACGTGTCGCAGCCGCCGAACCCGAAGGCGACCGTGGCGCTGCTGCGCCGCGTCGAGGATGTGCTCGACATCGAGGTTCCGCTGGGCGACCTGCCGACGGATGCCGAGGAGTGGGAGCAGGCGATCACCGAGATGGCCGCCGAGGACGAGGACCTGGCCGAATACGTGTCGTCGCTGGAACAGCGCGGCGACGCCGAGGTCGACATGAACGATGCCCTGGGCAAGATCGACGGCGACGCGCTGGCGGCGGAATTCGAGCGCTACCTGCGCCGCCGGCGGCCCGGCTTCGGGCGCTAAACCTTCTTGCCCAAGCCCTGGTTGTAGGCGCTGGTGGACCGGCCGAGCGCAGCCACTTGGGCGTCCAGTTGGGGCAGCAGCTTCGCCGTGGGTTTGTGCAGCGGTAGCTCCCCGGCCGGGGTGGACAGCACCGGCTTGATCCAGCGGAAGAAGGCGACCCAGCCCGGGCAGTAAACGCGTTTCCGGCGGCCCTCGATGCCCTTGACGAACGCGTCCGCGCATTTCGCGACGGTGGTGGTCTTGTTCAACGGCCACGGGAAGCTGGCCAGCAGCTTGCCGAAGGCGGGAAGGTCGGCCTCGCTGTCGCGGACCAGCGCGGTGTCGATCCAGGACATGTGCGACGAGCCGACGTCGACGCCGCGATGGGCGACCTCCAGGCGCAACGCGTTAGCGAAGATCTCGACGCCGGCCTTCGACGCGTTGTAGGGCGCGAGGCCCGGACAAGCGGCGTAGGCGGCGAGCGACGAGACGACCAGCACGTAGCCGCGGCTCTCGATCACAGCGGGCAGCGTGGCGCGCACGGTATGGAAGACGCCGAGCACGTTGATGTCCATCACCCGCTTGAACGCCTCCGGGTCGACTCGCAGCACCGACCCGTAACTGGCGATGCCGGCGTTGGCCACCACCACGTCGATGCCGCCGAAGCGTTCGACGGCCCGAGCGGCGGCGGCCTCCATGGCCGGCAGGTCGCGCACGTCGGCGACGGCGGTCAGCACGTGCTCCTCGCCGAGTTCGGCGGCCAGCGCGCTCAGCTCGGCGTCGTTGAGGTCGGTCAGCACGAGCTTGGCACCCTTGTTGCGCAGCCGACGGGCGACCTCGGCGCCGATTCCCCGGGCACCGCCGGTGATGAAAACAACTTTGTCCTGCAGCGACGTCATGGCCGTCAACGTACCGCCTTCACAGCTGGCGTGTTCACAGCTCCACCCCGAGCAGCGCATCGATCGCGGTGGCCACCAGCTTCGGCGCCTCGGTGTCATGACCGCCGTATTCAAGCGCATCGGTGGCCCAACCATCAAGCGCAGCAAGGGCTTTGGGAGTGTTCAGGTCGTCGGCCAGGTACTGGCGGACGCGGGCGATGACGTCGGCGGCGTCCGGGCCCGCGGGCAGCTCGGTGGCCGTGCGCCAACGCCGCAGCCGGGAGTTTGCCTCGTCGAGCACGTCGGAGCTCCAGAACCGGTCCGCGCGGTAGTGCCCCGATAGGAGGCCCAGCCGGATCGCCGCCGGCTCGGCGCCCTGCGCCCGCAACGTCGACACCAGCACCAGGTTCCCCCGGCTCTTGGACATCTTGTGCCCGTCCCAGCCGATCATGCCCGCGTGCACGTAGTGCCGGGCGAATCGTCGCTCGCCCCGGACGCATTCGGCGTGGGCGGCGGTGAACTCGTGATGCGGGAAGATCAGGTCGCTGCCGCCACCCTGGATGTCCAGTCCGCTGCCGATGCGGCTGAGCGCGATCGCGGCGCACTCGACGTGCCAGCCGGGCCGCCCGGCCCCGAACGGCGACGGCCAGCTCGGCTCCCCCGGCCGCGCCGCCCGCCACAGCAACGCGTCCAGCTCGTCGGTCTTGCCGGGCCGGTGCGGATCGCCGCCGCGCTGCTCGAACAGTCGCAGCATGGTTTCGCGGTCGTAGCCGGACTCGTAGCCGAACTGAGGCGTGGCGTCCGCGCGGTAGTACACGTCCGGGTACTCGCCGTCGACGACGTACGCCGCGCCCGAGGCCAGCATCTTCTCGACGAGCTCGATCACCTCGGGGATCGCTTGGGTGGCCGCGACATAGTCGCGTGGCGGCAGGACCCGCAGCGCCGCCATGTCCGCGCGAAAGCGGGCAACCTCGCGATCGCCGAGTTCGCGCCAGTCGACGCCGTCGCGCTCGGCGCGCTCGAACAGCGGATCGTCGACGTCGGTGACGTTCTGCACATAGTGGACGTCGTGGCCGAGGTCCAGCCACTGCCGGTAGACCAGGTCGAAGGTCAGGTAGGTGGCCGCGTGGCCGAGGTGGGTGGAGTCGTACGGCGTGATGCCGCAGACGTACATGGTCGCGGTCGATCCGGCCGCCACCGGGCGCACCTGCCGGTCGGAGGTGTCATACAGCCGAAGCTCGGGGCCACGCCCCGGTAACACCGGAACCGGTGGAAACTCCCACGACTGCATGGCATCGACTCTAAACGCGCGCGGTTAGCGCCACGCGTCGCGGATGGCCGCGAGCAGGATCGGCGCCACCTCGGCGCGGCACATCACGAAGTCGGGCAGGTAGGGGTCGAACTGGTTGTAGCGCATGGGCGAGCCGTCCAGCCGCGACGCGTGCATGCCCGCGGCCATCACCACCCCGGCCGGCGCCGCCGAGTCCCACTCCCACTGGCCACCCGCATGCAGGTAGGCGTCGACGTCGCCGTCGATGATCGCCATCGCCTTGGCGCCTGCCGAACCGATGGCCACGGGCTGGATGGCGAGCGACTGCCGCATCCGGTGCAGCACGAAGGGCGGCCGGGTGGCGCTGACGGCGATCCGGAACGTGTGCGGTATGCCGACGCGCGCGGCGTCGGCGGTCACGGTGTCGGTGCGGTACACCGTGTTCCCGCGGGCCGGCAACGACACCGCCGCGTCGGTGATCTCCCGCCGGCCGTTGGTGGGCTCGCCGGTGGGACGTTGCCACAGCGCGATATGCACCGCCCAGTCGTCGCGGCCCGGCGTGGAGAACTCGCGGGTGCCGTCCAGGGGATCGATGATCCAGACCCGGTCGTGCTTGAGCCGGACCAGGTCGTCGTAGGCCTCCTCGCTGAGCACCGCATCGTCGGGACGCTCGGCGCGCAGCCGCCGTAGGATCAGCTCGTTGGCCAGAGTGTCGCCGGCGTCACCCAGCTCCCACGGATGACCGAAGCCGATCTCGTCGCGCACCTTGAGCAGCAACTCCCCCGCGTCGGCGGCGCGTTCGGCGGCCAGTGCGGCATCGGTCAGCTCGTCCGGGCCCTGGCTCACCGACTCAGTATCTCCGATGCCCGTGCGGGGCTTAAACACGTGGCAGAACACGTGGTGGCTACCGGCAGCGCCCGGCTACGCCGCGCTTGCCATCGCCTCAGAACGCCGGGCGCGAGAACTCCCGGCACTAGAACGCCGGGCACTAGAACGCCGGGCACTAAAAGGCCGGGCACTAAAAGGCCGGCCAGGGAATGGGCCGGTGCCTGTTCGGTCCCGGCATCACCGGATCGTTGAGCAGCGCATGCGCGCGCCTGCGCAGCGCCGCGATCTCCGCCCGCGTGATCAGCTCGGACAACTCGTCGCAAAACGAGTCGTCGAGCGCGTCAACGAGACCGGCCACCGCCTCCAGCATCTTCTTGTCGACCGGCTTGTTGGCCCAGCCCCACAGCACCGTCCGCAGCTTGTTCTCGACGTGCAGGCACACCCCGTGGTCGACGCCGTAGACGTGGCCCTCAATGTCGCGCAGAACGTGGCCCCCCTTGCGGTCGGCGTTGTTGACCAGCACGTCGAACACCGCCATGCGCCGCAGCCGGATGTCGTCGGCGTGCATCAAGACGACCTCGTCGCCGGCGTAGTCGTAGGCGCGCAGCACCGGCAGGTAACCCGGCTGCGGTTTGTCGGCGGGAAACAGGTCGACCAGGTCGGGGCCGGGGCTCGGTTCGGAGCCGGTGGCGTCGCCC
>NZ_LZKD01000265.1:0-876 GCF_001668695.1 Mycobacterium sp. E2497 | reverse complement strand
GCCCTGACCCATCATCTGCTGCATCATCGCGGGCATGCCTTCCGCGACGAAGCCGGTGACCTCCCGCGCGTGCGCACGGATGACATCGGTGAGGGCCGGATCGTCGGCGGTCTCCTCGGCGATCACGCCCTTGGGGGTGAGGGTGAGCTTGCGGCGGTAACCGCCGGCCTGCCGGAAAAGGGTCGGCAGACTTTGGCTCATGCAGCTGACTTCGGTGCCCTGATCGAGGTGGGCGTACATGCTCGAAACATGCGCCTGCAGTTGGGCCGCCAGGTCCGGCGACGCCGATTCGGTGGTGGCCCGCCCGCCGCCGTACCCGTGGCGCCACCCGTCGTGGCCACCGGAGGACCAGCCCAGGAGCAGCCCCGAGAAGAAGACCACCGCGACGACGAACACGACGCCGGCGACGATGACCACCCATGCGGCCGCTTGACCCAGCCGACTGTGTGCGCCGACTCGATGTTCGACATTGGATTCAGGAGTTTGCGTCATGCCCCGAACGATGGCACACATATACCCACCGGGGGTAGGGACCATTGGCCCTAGAATGGGCGACGCGCCTGTGGTCGGCTTACGCTTGTTGCGCGGGAGACGTCCGAAAGGATGCGGCGATGGCTGAGTTGACGCGGCGGGCGGCACTCGCCGCCTTCGGCGCTCTCGGCGCGGGCAGCATCCTGGGGTTGGGATTGCTGCGGCGCGGCCTTCAGTCGATGGCCGTACGCCTCACCGACGGCGGCGGTTTCATGGGCGCCGGCCACATGGACATGAGCCGCTACATGGAAATGTTCATGCGGCACAGCGAAATCGACCGTGTGGTCGAGGACATTCCCGGCGGCGTGCGCACCACCACCGAATCGGCGTCGCCGGACCTGGCGG
>NZ_LZKD01000264.1:0-27341 GCF_001668695.1 Mycobacterium sp. E2497 | reverse complement strand
TCTGGGTATGCACGAGCGCGGCCATCGTCACGTTGTCGATGTATTCCAGGATGTAGGGCGCCAGGCCGCTGCCCACCACCTTGGGCACCGCGGCCATGACCTGGTCGAAGTCGGCGAACGGGGCGAGCACGGTCGCGGCGTGGTCGAGCCGCGGGTGCAGCTTGACGGTCACCTCGGTGGCCAGGGCGAGGGTGCCCTCGGAGCCGACGATGAGCTGCGTCAGGTCGTAGCCGGTGGAGATCTTGGCGATCTTGCCGCCGGTGCGGATGAGCTCGCCGGTGGGCAGCGCCGCCTGCAGCCCGAGCACGTTGTGGCGGGCGATGCCGTACTTGACCGCGTTCATGCCGCCGGCGTTGGTGCCGACGTTGCCGCCGACGCTGGAGGACAGCTCGCCGGGGTGGACCATGTAGCGCAGGCCGGTGTCGGCGGTCGCGGTTTCCAGCTCGGTGAGCGTCACCCCGGGTTGGACGACGGCGACCTGGTTGGTGGTGTCGACCTCGAGGACGGCGTTCATCCGCTCGAAGGAGATCAGCAGCCCGTCGGCCCTGGGGATCGCCCCGCCGGACAGGCCGGTTCCGGATCCGCGGGCCGTCACCGGGATGTTGTTGTCCGAGGCGGCCTTCAGCAGCTGCGAAACCGCTTCCGCGCTCGCCGGTTTGGCGACGTACGCCGGCCTCTGCGGCGGCTTGGTCAACACCTCGTCGTGCCAGTAGTCCTCGGGGATGGCGTCGCCGGTCAGCAGGTTGTGCTGGCCGACTATCTCGGCGAACCGCGCTGTCATGTCGCTCACAGTGATTCACTGTATGCCGCCGCGGCACCACACGAACATGACAGTGGCTCGACGCACGGTGTTCGTGTCGATGTAACGGGTCGTCACTCCTTGGTGCCGAATGCTGGTGGTGTACCGATAGGAAGGACTTCCATGAGTGTCGCGATGGTCGCCCCCGGTGCCGTCACCCAGCAGCGCGAGGGCGCGACGATCCACATAGCGTTTTCAGGGCGATTCGGGTTTGGCATCGACCAGTGGGCGTACCTGCCATTCGAGGTGCCGGCGGGTGTGCACCGAATCCGTGTCGACACCGCGCATGACGGCTTCGCGGTGGGCGGGCCGGTCCGAAACGTGTTGGATCTAGGTGTCTTTGGCCCCGCCGGCCACGACGTGGGCAATGCGGCCGGGTTCCGTGGGTGGTCAGGGGGAGCGCGCGACGGCTTCGTGATCTCCGGCACGCACGCGACGCCTGGCTATCTTGCCGGCCCGATCGAGCCGGGTCGATGGGCGGTGGCACTCGGCCCGGTGGTCCTGAGCCCGTGGGGGATGGCCTGGGACGCGCGCGTCGTCCTCGAGCGTGGGCGGCCCGCCCCGGCGGGTGACACCGTCGTCGCCGGTCCGGCGCCGTCGGCCCGCGGTGCCGGGTGGTACCGCGGGGATCTGCATCTGCACACCGTGCACTCCGACGGCCAGCGCCATCCCGGTGAGCTGGTCGAGGCCGCGCACTCGAGCGGGCTGGACTTCATCGTGTCCACCGACCACAACACGAACTCCGCGAACCGGGTGTGGCCCGCATGCCGCACCGGTGGTCTGTTGGTGATACCCGGCGAGGAGGTCACCACCAGGCATGGGCACTGGCTCGCGGTCGGCCTGCCGCCACACGCCTGGGTCGATTGGCGATACTCGCCGCGTGACCGGGTGTTCGGGCGTTTCGCCGCCGACGTCCGCGACGCCGGCGGCCTGGTGGTCGCCGCCCATCCGGCCGCGCCGGTGCCCGGGTCGTTGTGGGAGTTCGGTTTTGGCGAGGTGGATGCGCTCGAGGTGTGGAACGGCCGGTGGAACATCGATGATGAAGCGTCGCTTCGCATTTGGCAGCGGCTGCTGTCCGCGGGCCGGCGCGTCGCGGCGGTCGCCGGCAGTGACTCCCACACCCACGAGCAGCCGGTGGGTTCACCGCAGACCGTCGTGCATGCGCGTGAGTTGTCGGTACCCGCGATCATCGAGGGGCTGCGCTGCGGCCGCTCGTACATTGCCAGATCACGGGCCGTCACCGTGGAGTTCACCGCGTCGAGCCCGGACGCCGCCGACGTCGCCGGCCCCGGCCAGACACTGAAGGTTCCGCGCGAGACCCCGGTCACCGTCACGGCGATGGTCACGGGAGCGCCCGGCACAACTGCCACCCTGATCACCGCGGCCGGTTGCGTGGGACGCGCGAGGGTCGGTGGGCCGGCGCGGACCATGCTGCGATGGGCACTCGACGCCGAGTCCGCGCGCTTCGCGCGGCTGGAGCTGCGCGACGCACAACGGCGTCCGCTCGGCGCGATGGTCGCGTTCACCAACCCGATCTGGCTGGCATGAGCGGGTGCGGCCGCGCGGCTGACCGCGAGCGTCGCCCTAGGTTTCGGCTGTGAGACGTTGGGCTATTCCTGGGTTTGCTGGCGGTGGCAACCGCAACCGCGGGGCAATAGCAAGGCGGGATCCAAACGAAGCTCCAACGGACTGACTATCTCCGCGCCCGGGCCACTGATGGAGTGCAGATTGCACCGGGCGGGGTTCTCGGCGACGGTCGGTACGAATTGCGCGGTGTCCTGGGCCGCGGGGCGATGGCCGAGGTGCGTGAGGGCTGGGATCGCAAGCTGGGCCGGCCCGTCGCCATCAAGCTGCTCTATCCCGGGGTGGCCGACCGGCCGGACAGCCGCTTGCGGTTCGACACCGAGGCGCGCGCTGCCGCGCGGCTGACCGGCCGGCACGTCGTGGTGGTCCACGACGTCGGCGAGCATCAGGGGTTGCCGTTCATCGTGATGGAGCGCCTGCCGGGGGTGTCGCTGGCCGACCACATCGCCCGCGGGCCGCTGCCCCCGGCGTTCGTCCACGCCGTCCTCGACGGCGTCCTTGACGCCCTGGCCGAGGCGCATCACGCCGGCATCCTGCACCGCGACGTCAAGCCGGGCAACATCCTGTTCACCGCCGCGGGCGAACCCAAGCTCGCCGATTTCGGCATCGCCAAGACGTCCGGCGCCGCCTACACCCGGGCGGGGGAAGTCGTCGGCAGCATGGCCTATCTGAGCCCCGAGCGGCTGACGTCCAAGCCGGCCACCGCTGCCGACGACCTGTATGCCGTCGGCGTGGTGGGGTTCGAGGCGCTGACCGGGCGGCGGCCGTTCCCGCAGGAGGACCTGGGCGCCCTGGCGCACGCGATCCTGCACGACTCGCCGCCGCCGGTTGCGGCGCTGCGCCCGGACGTGCCACCGCCCCTTGCCGCCGCGATCGAACGGGCGATGGCCCGCGACCCGGCCCGGCGGTTCGACCAGGCCGGCACGATGCGCGCCGCGCTCGCGGGCCGTGCCCCCGCGGCGAGGTCCACCGGCACCCGGGTGATGGACGTCCCGGTCGTCGCGCCGCTCACCTACACATTCGTGGGCGCGCCGCCGGAGCCGGCCACGCCGCGGCGCAAGTGGTGGGTGGCGGCGATCGTCGCCGCGTTCGTGCTGGCCCTGCTCCTGTTGGCGATCGACCCGCCGTTCTCGGCGTCGCCGCCCACGCCGGTCAACACCACGACCACGCCGGCGCCCCCGCCCACGACGACGACCACCACACCCACCACGACGACGACGCCGCCGGCGCCACAGGGGCCGCCGCCGCACCCGGGCAAACACAAGGGCGGGCACGGCGGCTGACGCCTGATGTGGGATCGGTAGCCGGCCCGCCCAACTTCAACTGCGGCCTATTCTGGTGCCCGGTGCCGCCGCACGCATGAGCCGGCGCACGTTAGGTCGGCGGCGGATTGGGGAACCCGCCGGGCTGGACCTGTTGGACGTAGCGAAAGGACTGCCCATTGACCTCGCGGCTTGGCACCCGGTTCGGGCCCTACGAGCTGCGATCACTGATCGGGGCGGGTGCGACGGGCGAGGTCTACCGGGCACACGACACGGTGAGGGACCGGACGGTCGCGGTCAAGCTGTTGCCCGCCGCGATGTCCGCGGATCCCGGCTTCCAGCAACGGTTTCGGCGAGAATGCGCTGTTGCCGCGGGGTTGCGGGAGCCCCACGTCATCCCGATGCACGACTTCGGTGCGATTATCGGGGTTTTCTTCGTCGACATGCATCTGGTCGAGGGCGGCAGCCTCAAGGACCTGCTGCGCGAGCGGGGACCGCTGGAAGCGCCGCGGGCCGCGTCGATCGTCGCGCAGGTGGCGCGGGCGCTGGACGCCGCGCACGCCGCCGGGCTGGTGCACCTGGGTGTCCGGCCGGAACACGTGCTGCTGACTCCCGATCACTTCGCGTATCTGGTCGACTTCGGGATCGGGCACGCCGACCCGTCACGCGTCTACATGGCGCCCGAGCGGTTCACCACCGGCCGCGTCGGGCCCCAGACCGACGTGTACTCGCTGGCGTGCCTGCTCTATGAGTGCCTCACAGGTCAGCCGCCGTTCGAGACCGCGGACCCCGACGAGCTGAAGACGGCGCACATGCTGTCGCCGGCGCCGCGGCCCAGCATCATGCGGCGCGGCGTGGGCCGGGCCTTCGACGACGTCGTCGCCCGCGGCATGGCCAAACAGCGCACGGCGCGGTTCGGCTCCGCGGGCGAACTCGCCCGCGCGGCCAGCGAGGCCGTGTCCGAGGTGTACGAGCCGGCGGCGGTCAGCGCTGCCGCGGCGCCGCTTCGCACCCGGCCGTTCGAGGCGGTCTATCCGAATCCCGATGACACGGGGGTCACCCCGTATCCGCCTGCTGACGCGCCCCCTTCGCCGCCGCATCGGCCGTTCGTCGGCCGCGGCCCGCTGGTGGCGGGCGGGGCGGCGGTGGCGCTGGTGATCGTCGGGCTGATCGTGGCGCTGGTCTCGGCTCTGAGTCAGGGCGGCGCGCCGCCGCCGCGGGCGGCTCAGCCGCCATCACCCGCGCCGTCCAGCACGCCGCCGCCGAAGACGCCGACGCTGTCGGCTCCGGTGCGGGGCGCCGACGGGCTGGGGTTCGTCGGCGAGACCGCCCGCTGCGACCCGGGGAATCCGCCGGCGGCCGTGGTGCGGACCGCCAAGTCGCTGGCCGTAGTGTGTGAAAACCTCAGCGGCAGTTACTACTACCGCGGCGAACGGATCAGCGACGGCGCGCACATCGAGCTGTCCAACGCCGAGCGCGCCGGGGACGGGTTCGATGTCACCAATCCGTTGAACGGTGTGCGCTACGAGGTGCGCCCGGATCGGCTGCGGATCATCAGCTTTGGGCACGTCGATTCGTCGGAGCCGGTGTTGCAGTACGCCACCGCGTCCTGATCACCACAGCCGCAACGTCCGCCGACTAGGGGACCTTGTCCTCTGGCCGTATCCCGGCTGTGGATGGAGACTCGGGTACCTGCAGGTCGTGGAGGTGCGAGGTGGCAGAGCGACGCCGGCTGGGCATCCAGGACGCGCTGTGGCTGGAGATGGACCGCCCCAACAACCTCATGGTCGTCGACACGGTGGTCTGGACGGCCGATCCGCTCGACTGGGACCGGGTGCGCCAGGTCATCGAGGAGCGGCTCATCAACCGCTACCCCGTGTTCCGCAGCCTGGCGGTCAAGGACTCCGACGGCTCGTGGTGGTGGGAGGTCGACGAGAACTTCGACTTTGGGCAGCACGTCACGATCGTGGACCTCGAGGACCCCGACGACCGCCGCGAGTTGCAGGCATTGGTGGCCAGCCACCATACCGAAATGCTCGACCGCAAAAAGCCTCTCTGGAAAGGCATCTGGGTGAACCGCTACCGGGACGGTAGCGCGATGATCATGCGGACCCACCACGCCGTCGCCGACGGCATGCGCATGGTCGAGCTGGCGATGAGCCTGTTCGACGCGTCTCCCGAGGGTGGCCCCATCCGCGGTCCCGACGTCGTGCAGCACGCGGCGCGGCCCCACCCGCCAGGGCGGCCGACGAAGGACCGGTTGCGGGCCGCGGCGGTACGGGTGGCGGGCACGGCGCGGCGCGCGAGGTCGGTCGTCGATGAGATGCTGGACGACCCGGTCGGACGGGGGACGGACATGGCTGAAGGGGTCGTGAGGGTCGCCGCCGGATTGCCTCGAATTCTTGCTCGTGCCAACGACTTCAGTCGCTTGGCGTTGGAGAACCCGGTGGGGGCCGGCCACACGATCACGATGTCGGCGCGGGCGACGGTGTCCGACGTCGCCGAGTCCGTCCGCTCCACCGTGCGGGCGGCGGTTCCGGGCAGCGGCGCGCTGGTCGACGTGTTCTCGTCCGCGCCCGGCGACGTGGACACGGTCCGCAAACTGCTGATCGGGACCCGCAACGACTCGACCCTGTGGACGGGGACCGCTGGCCTCGACAAAGCGGTGGCATGGTCGGAGCCGATCCCGCTGGCCAAAGTGAAGGCCGTCGCCAAGGCGAATCGGTGCACGGTCAACGACGTGTTGGTGACGTGTGTGGCCGGAGCGTTGCACGACTACCTCGAGGCCCAACACGCCCGCTGCTCCGCGGTGACCTTCATGGTGCCGGTCAACCTCAAGCCGGTCGACGTGACGCTGCCCGACAATCTCGGAAATGAATTCGCCCTCGTACAACTCGAACTGCCGACCGACGAACCCGATGCCCTGCGAGTGCTGGCCGTGGCCAAGCGGCGGATGAACCGGATCAAGCACGGCCACGAGGCGGCCGTGGCGTTTCGCCTGCAGGAGAGCATCGCCGGGTTCAACAGGCAGCTCTATGAAGCGTCGGTGGGCCTGTTCACCGACCGCACGATCGGCACGCTCACGAACGTGCCCGGCCCGCCGATGCCGGTGTACCTGGCCGGCAGCAAGGTGGAGGGCATCGTCGGGTGGGCGCCCGTTTCGGGCAACCAGCCCATGAGCTTCGGCATCTTTACCTACAACGGCGACGTGACCGTGGGCATCGCCTGCGACAAAACCCTTGTGCCCGAACATGAGACGATCGTCGAAGGCTTTACCGACGCCTTCGACCGGTTGTTGGCGGCGACTCCTCGGCCAGGCCCGACTGCACGAGCGCGTCGTCGATGAAGCGCTGCACCGGCCGCGAGCGGAAGAATCCGGTGTGACCGCCTGGGTACCACTGGATTTCGGGTCTGCCCCAGTGCTCCCAGAGCTGGGTGACCTGGTCACGCGGGTGCACCAGCCGGTCGGCGAGGCCGGCGTAGATGAAGCGGCCCTCTTTCGGCACACGTGGGGTCAGCGCCAGCGGGGAGATCATCCGGCCGAGGGGTTTGGCCGAGTTCATCGCGTGGCGCAGGGCGGTGTGGCCGCTGAGGCCGGCGTGGCGGCCGACCAGGTTCACCAGGTCGACGGCCGGCACACCCAGGATTGCGCAGGTGAGGCCGTAGTCGAGGCTGGCGACCAGCGACGAGATCAGGCCCCCGAGGGAGATGCCGTTGACCCCGATCGCGGCGTCGGGCTGTTGCTCGCGGATCCAAGTGATGAGGCGCCGGATGTCCCAGACCGCCTGGGCGGCGCCGTGGACGTCGTCGAGCACGTCCTCGCTGGGGAATTTCGGGCCGCTTGCCCGGGGGCCGTGCAGGGGAAGCACGGGGAGCACGACGTTCAGGTCGAGATCCCGGTACAGGTGCCAGGCGTGGAACAGCATGGGGTCCAGGGCGGCGCGGCCCATCTCGGCGCCGTGGATGCAGATCAGCCAGGGTCGTGGCCGGCGGTGCCGGAACATCAGGGCGTATTCGCGGTTGTTGCGGGTGTAGCTGCGCCACCGGTCCCGGCCGGGTTCGCCGTCGTGGGGCTCGTAGTCGCTGTCGAAGGACAGCCGCTCGAAGTTGCGTCCCATGCTGCTGACGCGTTTGACCGTGACGTCGGTGGCAGGCGGGGGTGGGGCGAAGAATCCCTCGGGATTGTCGAGCCAGCCCTTGTCGCCGTAGAAGGCTTGTGCCGCAACGACTTCTGTGCTGATTCTTTCGAGCGTTTCGGCGTCGGGGGCTCCACGCAGCAGGCTGAAGCCGCTCAGCAGGATTTCGTCGCGGAATGCCTGCGCCGCGAGCGCGATGGTGGGCCGGGCCACCGGTAGCTCGTCGGGCTGACGATTCAGGTAGGTGCTCCAGGAGCGGGCGTAGAAGCCGCCGGTGCGGGTGAATGGCCCGAGCAGGTGCGTGATCGGGTTGGCGGGTCCGCGAGCGCTGTCGGGCATCTAGCCTCGCTTCGCTCCGGGGGTGAAGGTGACCGGGAGCTTGGCGAGCCCGGTCATGCTGGGGTTGCCCAGGTATTGGTGGACGTTGTCGATATCGACTCGGTAGTCGGGGATGCGGTCGAGGACGGCTTTCACCATGGTTTCGGACATGAGGCGCGCGAGGTGCGATCCGATGCAGCGGTGCGGCCCGAGCCCAAAGGCGACGTGACGGTTGGGCGCGCGGTCCAGGACGATCTCGTCGGGGTTAGGGAATTCTTTTTCGTCGTGGTTGGCCGAGAGCCAGCTGATGACGACTCTGTCGTTCTTTCGCAGGCGTTGGCCGTTGAGCTCGACGTCGTGAGTGACTGTGCGGCTGAGGGTTTGGTTGACCGAGAAGTAGCGCAGGAATTCGTCGGTGGCGGTGCGGTAGAGCTCGGGGTGATCGATGAGTTGCTGTCTGAGGGCCGGGTGGGTGCCCAGGTGGTGGAGCGTGAGCGCTGTTTGTGACGTGGTGGTGTCGACGCCGCCGCCGATGAGGTTCCAGAGGATGTTCAGCAGCTGTTCGTCGGTGAGGCTATGGCCGTCGAACTCGAACTGGATGAGGAAGCTAGTCAGGTCTTCGTCCGGTTTGGCTCGTCTGCCGGCCGCGTACTCGAGGACCTCTTCCATCATCTTGGGGACTTTGCCGATGGCATCGAGGTACTCCGGGCTGTCCTGCGGGACGGCCATGACCGAGTGGAAGAGGTTGGCGTAGAGGTGCCAGTTGTCGAGGGGCAGGCCCATCAGCTTCATGGTGAGGATGGCCGGGACCGGGCTGGCGTAGTCCAGGACGAGGTCCATGCGACGGGTTTCGATTTTCTGGTCGAGGAACTCATGCGCTTTTTGTTCCATGAAAGGCTTGAGCTTCTGGACGGCGCCGGGGGAGAAGAACGGGGCCAGCGCGTGCCGTAGGGCCTGGTGGTACGGGCCGTCGACCTCGCCGATGCCCAGGGCCGGCTGGCCCCCGGGGCGGGGGACGCCCATCTCGCCCTGGTAGTCGACGCCGTCTTCCGAGTTGGGCTCGTACTTGTGGGCGAAGGTTTCGCCGTCTCTGGCCGTACGGCTGACCGCATCGTAGCTGCTGAGGTACCAGAAGCCGTCGTAGTTCTCGTTCCAGGCCACCGGGCATTTCTGGCGCAGCTCGGCGTTGATGGCGAGCTCGTTGAGGTTGAACGCGTCGGAGTGATGGTCGAAGTCGACGATGGCGTCTTCGGTGACGTCGGGACGGATTGTCATCTGATAGTCCTCCACCGCGACCGGGGTGCTTTTTGCACTATCTTTGCATTATTACGCTGGCGTGTCTGTCGAGAAAGGCCGCGATGAGTAGTCACCGGACGACCTTCAACCATGTCGGCTTGTGCGTCTCGGATCGCGAGCGGTCGCGGCGGTTCTATGAGAACGTGCTCGGGTTTCAGTTCTGGTGGGAGCTCGATCCGCCCGACGGCCCCACCGCCAAGCTGGTGCAGCTTCCCGAGCCGCTCGGGGTGCATGCGACCTATTTGGTGCGCGACGGGTTTGTGCTCGAACTGATGGACTACTCGAAGCGTCAGGTGCACGCCGGCTCGGAACGAGTCATGGATCAGGTTGGGCTGACGCACATCTCGTTCTCGGTCTCCGATCTTTCCGGCGCGTTGAAGCAGGTCGCTGAGTTCGGGGGAGCGGTGGTCCAGGAGACCGTGACCGAGGCGATGGCGATGATCCGGGATCCGGATGGGCAGTTGTTGGAGTTGCTTTCGGACGGGTGGCTTTCGGGACTGCCGCCTCGGCGGTAGCGTCAGTTTGTCAGCTCGAAAAACCTCATGGCCCCTTTGCGTTCAGAGCCGCGCAAAACCGTCGTCCTGCTTCCAGTCGTCGGTGACCGAAGGTCCAAATCAGCCTTAAGTTCGGCAGTCAACCTATGGAAACTAAGGGAGAGTATGGTCAAGGCCAATCCGCCTCGGCATGCAGCGGGGTGTGAGCATCCTGCATGTGCATCCGACGACATCGAGCAATATGCCCTGGATGCGGCGACCGCCGTCCTGCGGGACGACGAGCTTGTCCGGGTATGCGCGCAGGAAACCGCAGGAGTGAAGCCGGATTTCGAATCTCAGCATCACGTGGTGGAAGTCAAGGAGTTGACGAGTCCCGCACTGCTGAAGTTCTTCGACGCCCACGCCAGTCACCGCGAGAATCCCCACTTACCGATTGACGGACTAAGCGAACTCTGGATGGTGTGGGCCGACGTCTCCGACGCGATCGAGTCGTTCGACGGCAAGACCCCGACGCCGAAAGCAAAATCGCTCACCGAATCGTTGGCTCCATTGCTCGCAGATTTGGAGGCACGTGGCGTCACCGATGCATTCGACGACGAACGCGTCTGGCCGCACATCCGAAGGTTCTTGGGTTTTCAGGCACATTGCAGTGTGATACCCGGTGCGGCACCGGGCAGGGCGCCAGGTATCCACTTCGGGGTGGCACACGGTCACGAACGTACGATGCATCTCGAAGACGACGTCGTCACGTTTCTTCAGAGCTGGCTCGACTCGGACCACTCGATGAACGCCCGGACCTCGTTGGCCAGCGACGAGCGAAAGAGAAGGCATGTTGTCGCGCTCGTGGCGAGCATGGATGGCCCTGCCGCCGCAATGCTGCGCACGCTCTCGGAAACTCCAGGCGAAGCGATACCCACGCCTTTGCGCCTGCCTTCAGAGATTGACGCGGTAATCGTGACGACCGGACATGAGGTGCTCCACTTCGACCGCGACACCGGCTGGGCACGCCACACCGTCGCATCACTAGGTCTCTGACCCATCAGCCGCGCGCCGACGCTCCAAGGGGGTGCATCCCAATGGAGGGCCCGTGATCGAGCAAGGGTCGCGGCCATCGTGGGACTAACAGGGAACTTGTAATTGGAAGCTGGCCATGGTACCTGCAGGCAGCAGTGAGGAGGTGCCCCCACCGAAGCCGCGGTTCATTCTCAAGTTGCACAAAGACCGGTTATCCTTATCTTTGAAGCCGCTGGGTACCAACAATTCCTGGAGATGCTGTGCCAGAGTTTGAGCAGAAGACGGTCTCCCTTGACCAGTTATATCTCGACCCCAACAACTATCGGTTCCAGCATCTGGAAGACTTTGTAGTTGCGGATCTTTCACGCGTACGTGAGGATGGCGTGCAAAAGAGGGCGAACGCACGACTGAGGGACGCTGGCCTAAGTGAATTAAAAAACAGCATTTTGAAGAACGGCTACCTGCCGTTCGAGCAAATCGTTGTTATGCCGCTCGTCGACTCCGATTCGGAATTTGTCGTTATCGAAGGCAATCGACGAGTCGCCGCCCTTAAATGGCTTCGCGATGACTACAATGCGGGAGTCGACACTCCAGAAGGCGTCACTACCGTATTCGAAGAATTGCCAGTCGTTGTCGCAACAAAATTGGAGTCGGATCCAGCATTTAAGATTTCTCTGATGGGGGTGCGCCACGTCGGTGGCATCAAGCAATGGGGGAATTACCAACGGGCAAAGCTCGTTGCCGAGCTGCGAGACGAATTTAACTTGGACACTGGGGAAGTCGCGGGACGCCTTGGGATGAGCCCTCATGAGGTCAACCGGCGATACCGAGCGTACAAGGCGCTCAGGCAAATGATGGATGACGAAGAGTATGGCGAGTATGCGACGCCGGATATGTATGTTCTGTTCCACGAAGCCGTGGCGGGCAGAGCTATTAAGGAATGGCTCGACTGGTCCGATACGAAGTATGTGTTTGATGACGAAGAAAATTTGCGGAACTTCTATGAGTTGATTGCACCCCAAGAGCGTGAGGACGGTGAAAGACCCGCCGCAAAGATCTCGAAATATGAGGATGTCCGTTCCCTCCGGGAGATATTGCCCAAGCCTGATGCAACTCGACTGTTGCTGGATCCGAACTCCACATACGCCCAAGCTCTCGCCGTTGCCCAAGCTGATGATCTTGCGAAAAATTGGCGAACAGAGGTGACAGAAGCAGTGCAGGCTCTCAAGAAGATCGGCGTTGTCGAACTCGGTAAGGGGTTGGACGCCGATGTTCTCGCGTCTATATCGGAGCTGCGAGCCGTCGCGGAGGATGTGCTAGATATTTACGCGAAGCTTCACGCAAATCAATCGTGAGCAGGCCGGGGCCCGCTGTCGTCGCAGTGTGGGTAATCGAACAGTACCCACTAGACCAGCCTCCTAAAAAAATCATCGATGTCCTCGTCGAGGGAATTGGTGAGCTCCAGATTGCTCTAGGTGCCGCGGTGTATGATCTAGCAGGTCGATGGCAGAAGCGCTTTGCCCGTAGATTAATCGATTATCACAACGAGCGGGTAACGCTGGGACGCCATGTGAGATTCACATTCAATCAGTCTGATGAAACATACCTCCAAGGATCCGCATACATCGCGCCCAACGACGACGAATCTATTGTTTCGGTAAAATTGCGACGAAAGTACCATGCACAATGTCTTGATGCGGTCATTGCTCTTGCGCCGAAGGATTTCGAAGTTGCCTGCAGGGGTCTGATACGTGCGATTGGCGCGACTACCACATATATTACTCAGCAGAGCGCCGACAGCGGGATTGATTTTTTTGGGTTACTTCCCCTTGCTCGCCTCAATGCCGTCGAAGCATTCCCGAGCATTTATGACCAAATGAGAGTTTGGTTAGTCGGCCAAGCGAAGCACTATCAACGGACGCAGGTCGCAACGCCAGACATCCGAGAGTTGATTGGATCGGTCGAACTGGCGAAAGCCCGTGCTTTCGTGAATCCTGACCAATACCCAGAATTAGTTGTACGGGTATGCGATTCTGTCTACTACCTGTTCTTCACCACGGGTCAAATAAGTAGGGATGGATGGCGGCTGATCACGAGAGCGGGTGTTGTGGCGATGGAGGGTGACGACGTAGCGGCGTTTATGGCAGACCACAAAATCGGATTCTCGGAAGACGTTTTCGATATAGATGGCTTTCGGGCGTGGATCGACGCCAATCGGACGTGATATCAGCGCACCTGCGCGACCCAGTTACTCTGCCACGTTGTGGACGACTGGCCCGGCCTAATGTAACGGTGTTGGGTCATTGACACTTTGGCATGGTTAGCTGACCGGAGGCGATCCGTGCGTACAGGCGCCTATCGTCAATCAAGGTGGCCACCGGCTTGCGGAATGAGTGGGTGGTGACCCTGAGGCACTCCCAGGATCTCCGAATGCCGCGCCACGTTTGGGAGAAGTTATTCCGGTCTCGCCAAGTCCCTGATGTGGCACGGAAGATCATCGCTTGCTCGACGGAGAAGCCTCAGCCATTTGTAGGACTTCAGCGTACCTACCGCGAACGCACGCAGCCGTAGCGGACGCATGCCTGCCCTAGAGCTTTTTGTCGATCCACTTCAGGCGGTGGCCGGTTGCCCGCGTTAGTTTCCCGTGAACGGTGATTGCGTGCCCGCATGCTGGGCTGTCCGCGCCCTAGCGCGCGTCGAGATAGCCCAAGGTGGCCGATGAGAGGAGAACCAATGTCTCGCAGAGAGATTCGCTGCCAGCAGGTGCACCACCCCTATGGGCATTGGCGTAGTTGTCAGCCGATGGACGTGTCGATCCGGCACTACGGCGGCATTGGAAGAGACCATTCGCCGAGTACGCTCTCCTGGCCGAGTTGGGGCTGTGTCGGCCCGAACGTTTGCCGCTCGTTTTGTCTGCCCCCATCTGGGCGAACTTTTGTATGACCTGTTCGGGCGTCAGGATGCGCCAAACCGCAGTCCCCATGGCAGCCCGTCGCACTTGCACTCCCACCGCTCGCTTTTCCTTTCTGGGGGCGGGGGGTTCTGGCCCTGCTCACGGAGTGGCGATTCATCCACGGCTCGCGCGCCTGCTCCAAGTCCGCGTCTGATCGCTGACCCAGCCCCGCCGATTCAGCGGGATCGACTGCAAGATGGCCGACGGATGATCCACGCAGACTTGGTCGAGCATTTGCCCACAGCCCTTGCCCGGTGGCATCGGCGCGGCCCAATTGAGGACGACACGTTGGTGGTGGGCAAGGCTCTGGCCAAAGGGTGATAGCCGTTCTGGTGTGTGGTGCCGGGCAGTGATCTAACGGGGCGCTGCGTCGTCGTCCCTACGGCCTTAGACGCTGTGGGCTGACGGCTCGGTGCCGTAGCGGGCGACGGCTGGCCACTACCTCCGCCACTCTGCGTGCGGCGTCGCACATGTTCTCGTGTTCCCATACGATGATGAGGAGCCACCCAGCACTTTCGAGCACCTGCTGAATCTCACTGTCACGCCGCACATTGCGTGCGAGCTTGGCCTCCCAGTAGGGCCGATTTGCCGCGGGTTGTCGATAGTGGTCGGGGCAACCATGCCAGAAGCACCCGCGGACCTCCACCGCGACCTTCGCCGGGCCAAACACTATGTCGGCGGTCCGTCGCAACTTGGGGATGGGGCGAGCGCATACCCGATAGCGGAGGCCTGCTGCATGCAAAGCTCGCCGCAATGCAATCTCGGGCTTTGTGTCGCGGCTACGGTTCGCCTGCATGCTGCGGCGCGTCGCAGGCGATGTCGCCCAAGATTTCGCCTCCATGCACCCACGCTAATGCCAAGGCTAGGCCTCACGCCCAACCACCTTCCAGTCGCTCTTGACAACGCGATCATCGCCATCAGGCCAGCAGCGAGACACCGCAGAGATCAGTATCTCCGTTCCCTCCCGGCTGCCCTTCGCGTTGATTTGCACCTGGTGCACGTATCCGGCCTTCTCCCAGTCCGGCACATTGAACGCAGTCAGTAACGCATCTGCGAACTTGGCACTCTCGATGGTTTGGGCAGGAGGTGAGAGGTTGTGCGGCACTGTTGGCACGGATCTCGGAAACAAGAAGATGCACGGTGGCGGCACCCAATCGGGATATCCGGCCGGACCCTCGTAGTCGGTCGCCTTGGCCCGAAGCTCGCCCGTGACGCCGTACTGCTTCGGACACGGGCGCTCAGGCGTCCCACAGCGACCGTCCCAGAAAATGAAGGCATCGACGAGTTTCCTCTCTGCCGCGATCTTCGGCGACAGCCTGGTTGCGACCCCCGACCATGCCCCACGACCGGGGTTGTGCTGCAGGCTTTCCGGGCAGAGACTCCAAACAATGAACTCGTCAGCCCACGTCGGGCGATCCCAGATCGTGGTGTTGTTGCCATCTGGACACCCCTTGGCCTCAATCGCTACCTGTGTGCCATCAGACAGGACGACTTGATAGTCCTGACGGCGGCCTGTGCCGATGAATCGCCACTCAGAGACAACGCCCCGCTCTCTGCAAAAATCGAGCACGGCGACTACGAACCGCCTCTTGTCAGTTTCAGTGGCCGCCGATGTTCCGCGCATGCTCTCGATGGCGGCCCGCAACAACGGAGGCCACTGGGCGCTGTCGATGCCTGCAGCGCTGAGAAGGTCGCCGCTGGTCTCGTGGAGGTGAGTCAGGATTTTTTTCGTGGCCGCTAACTGCTCGGGGTCAACGGATGTATGGCGGCACGGCAGCGTGTCGTCAATCCTGTTCGCATCGATTTGGACCATGAAGCCGACCTAGGTCGCCAGGGCGACGATCGGTGTCGTCGCTGGACGCAGCTTGCCCGTCGTCAGAGGCATCAAGTAACTCTCCGCGAGCCACTTGACGACCGGAACGCATACGGCGTCGCCAAATCCGAACACGGCCTGGTTCCTCCGCAGGCCGTCCAACCTGTATTCATCGGCTCCCATCAGGCGTGCATACTCCCGAGGCGTCATCCATCGCACTCGGACAATGCCGTTTCCCGCTCGCACTAACGCCTGCTTTGACGACCCCCCTCGTGCTGTTCGTAGACAGCCTGAAATGTCATCTGGCCGGATCTCCCACACTGCGACCCCATTGCGCGTACGTCGGTACGCCGTCCGGTAGGAGATCTTGCGAGCTTTCCTCAGTACCTTTAGCCGTTCGGTCTGAATCGGCGACAGCGAAGAAACGAAGCGGTCGGTGCGGTCCGTGTCCCACCACTCCGCGTCTCGGTGGTCCAGCTTTTCTACCACCTCAGATAGTCCGCTGGTAAGGGGAGGTGGCGGTGGTGGAAGCTCGGCACGGTGAGTTCTGAGCGTGCAATCGCCATACACGGCCTGCAGCCAATCCGGGCGTAGCTCGCTGTTGGGAATCGGGGCGTCCTCAGGTGGGTCCTGAGCACCGACCAAGAACAACCTTGGCCGTGACTGCGGGACAAAACGGCGTGCGTCGAGTGTCAGCACATCGACCGAATAGCCGAGTCCGTTGAGTTCCCGGACGGCCTCGGCAAGGTCGTCGCCGCCGTGGCTGGTCGCCAATCCGACCACATTCTCAAGTGCGACGACTGGTGGTCGATCACCGTCTAAGTCCCGCATAAGGCGAGTGAAGTGCCAGAAGGTGGCCGAGCTTTTCCCGACCAGACCGGCTCGCCATCCCGCGAGGGACAAGTCTGTGCATGGAAATGAAGCCCAAGCGAGCGAAAGGTTCGTCGGAAGGTCGTCAGCCTCAACCTCGCTGATGTCACGAAGTGTGAAATGGGCACCGCCGTCACCGAAGTGCTGGATATACATCCGTCGCTTGTCTACTTCAATGTCGTTAGCCCATGCGACCTCGAATCCGGCCCCCTCGAGGCCGAGTCGCACTAGTCCGATTCCGGCGAAGAACTCGGCAACCCGTGGCCTGCCTGCGTTCCCGTTGGTCACCGGCATAGCCCCAGGGTTCGCCATGGGCCAAAGGCTATCTGTTGATGAACCGGTGCCTCTATCAGGCTGACCGGCGTGTTGGCTGCTATCTACCACATCAGGAACGCTAGTAGCGGCGACCGACAATCGGCGTGCTCGGACTTGCCATAGGATCACCCTGGTGGGAAGGCTCGCACCGAATGATCCGCGGCACGGGACATCGAACGGATACGGAAATCACAATTGCCGTTGCGAACGATGCAAAGAGGCCAACCGCGTAAGTCACGCTGCCTATATGGATCGCGTCCGCGCTGAAGGGCGGATCATCGGCAAGCATGGGACCGCCCTCGCCTATGATTCAGGTTGTCGCTGCGACGAGTGCCGTGAAAGCCATAACACGAAGTCGCGGGAGTACAAGCGTCGTCGCCGGATGCAACAGACGGGCTGAACATCTGACAGCCTCCTGGCTGCGCCGGAACACCACCCCTCAAGCCGGACTAGGGTGGCGTCCCGTCGCTTCTTACTACTCCTGAGCCAGTTTTGGCCGCTGCCTTCGCACATCTGCCGTTCGGGTCAGCTGTGCCGTAGTGCCATGGCGTGACCTTATCCGCCGTTTCCCCGATTAGTCCGCGATCATCAGCAAGGGCTGAGAAACACTAGTCAGCGCATATCAGCGGATACCGGAATACGCAGCGCCGCTATCTAGCGGGCGGAGTGATCGCTCGTTCAGATCCTGTCAGCGCTTCCCCCCGCTTATTCGCCGGTAATGACCGCGAAACCCTGGGAATCGACCGGATGCAACGGGTGTTGGAGGGTGAGCCAAGACCATGGGGTAGAGGGGGTAACCTTGCGGATTCAGACGGTCAGGATCAGTCGCCCGGTAATCGGTTGTTACCGGGTTGGAGCTCCCCTGGCCCCGCACCGTCGACTTATCGGGCGGCCTACAGCGCGTCGGACGCGGTGAAACGCTTACTTCGACCCACAGTGTTGGATGGCGCTCTACCGCCGCAAGCTGACGTAGGCTGCGAGAAGCCAACAGGGGACGCGATGGGCGGAACGGGCGAGACCTCTATCAGCGTGCCGGCCCTACGCGCATTCGGGCGCGGTGTGGGTCGACCGGAACACGTTCTGGTGGCTGGGGACGGGCGGGTCTTCGCCTCCGACAAGGCCTCCGCCGTCGCAGAACTGATTGATGAACACACCGTTCGCCGCATCGGGCAGGCGGGCGGCGAGCCGAACGGTATTGTGATTGACCGCGACGGCCACTTTCTGATCGCAAATTGGGGCCTGGGCGTGCTGCAGGACCTCGACCCGCAGACCGGCGAAATCAGAGCGATATTAAGCGGGCAACTCGAAGGACGGCCGCTTCGGTGGCTGAACTACGTCCTGGTGGATTCCGTTGGGGCGTTGTGGTGTTCGTTGAGCACGATAGCGGACGACCTCATGAACACCATCGCGCGAGGCACAGCCGACGGGTTAATCTTCCGTGTCGCACCGGATCGCCAATCGGCGCGAGTGGTCGCCGACAAAGTGACTTTCCCCAATTGCATGGCGCTCGATCGCGACGAAGATTATCTATACGTGGTCCGCACGGTGGCCGCCGACGTGGTGCGGTTCCCAATTGAGGGCGAAACACTCGGCCGGCAAGAGCAATACGGCCCGGCGCTGGGGGACCGGCGCCCCGACGAGTACGGCCCCGACGCCGGCCGGCTCCTGGGCGATCCGGCGGTCGGCAAAAGATGGGGTATGGCCGACGGATGCGCCTTCGACGCCGAGGGAAACCTCTGGGTCACACTTGTTCTAGCCAACAGGATCGTGGCGATCAGCCCGGACGGCAACGCGACAACCGTCATCGAAGACCCCGACGGAGCGCTCCTAAACGGCCCGACCAGCATCGCCTGGGGCGGCCAAGACATGCGCGACATCTACATCGGCTCGATCACGACCCCGTACGTGCTCAAGGGCAGAAGCTCGGTGCCAGGCTTGCCGCTAATCCACCAGCGCTAGCCGCCCGACGGCCCGGGCCTCATGAAGTCCGGCAGCGCCGCCTCGGGATCAGAAGGGATCATCGACTCGCCCAGCCCCCACAGCTGGCGAATGGTGGCGCCGCCGTCGACCACGAGGGTCTGGCCGGTGATGCGCGCGGCCAGCTCGGAGGACAGGAACAACGCGGCGTTGGCGATGTCATGCGCGCGGGGCGCCGCCAGCGGGTTGATCCCGTTGACGGCATATTCACCAGGCGGCTGGTCCTCATTGCCCGAGCCCACATTGCCCGGCGCCACCGCATTGGCGCGAATCCCATAGCGCCCCAGTTCATCCGCGAAGGTTTTCACCAGCGAGATGACGCCGGCCTTGGCGGCGCCGTAGGCGGCGTGATAGGTCGCCGAGGCGATGCCGTCGACCGACGCGATCGCCACCAGCGATCCACCACTGCCCTGGGCGATCATGTACCTGGACGCGGCTTGAAAGAGATAGAACACCTGGGTCAGGTTGTAATGGATTGCCGCGTCCCACAATTGGGGGGTGAAGTCCTCGACCTTCGACCACGTCGCACCACCGATGATGTCGATGCACACGTCGATACCGCCCAGCGCCGCCTCGACGTCGTCGATCGCCCGGCCGACCTGCTCGGGGTCGGTCATGTCGGCGACGATCGGGACGGCGTGACCGCCCCGGCCGATGATCTCGCCGGCGATTTGCTCCGCGCGCTCCTCGTCGATGTCGATGCAGGCCACCGAGGCGCCCGCGTCGGCCAGGGCCAACGACGTGAACCAGCCGTGGCCCGCGCGCTCGGGGATGTAGCCCGCACCCGACACCACCGCACGCTTGCCCGAGAGCCCCAAATCGATCACGCCGACCTCCTTCGCGGGCCGAACGCCGTTGATGGCCGACGGCCGTACTGGTGGAGTATCGAGGCGCCCTCGACCGCAGTCAACGACGACGCGCTGCGCCGAGCCACCGCGCAATCAGCACGCCGGCTGGTGTTCCTCGACTCCGGAGCTACTCGCCTGAGACGGTTCCTCGCTAGCCTTGCCCCGGAACGGCCCAACGACCTGCCCGCCCAAGTAGACGACCCCGCGGCCGACGGCCACGAACGCACGGCCCGTCACGCCTCCGACGACCCCAAGCGTGGCCAAGGCAGCATCCAACACGCTCGGGATGTGGAAGTCCTCCCAGGTCTCGACCTGGTGCTGGCGGGCGTTCGCGAAACGGTCGAGCTCGTCGCGCAGGGCGGCGCCCTGCTTGGCCAGCTCGCGCACCGCCCAGAATCGGAAGCCGTCGATGGCCGCCGTCTTCCCGAACCGGTCGAGGATATCCTTCGCGCTCCGGTAGATGTCGAGGTCTTCGCGCAGATGATGGTCGACCAGCCCGCGAGCCTCGTCGATCGCCCGCAGCAGCTGCTCGGGCTCCTTGGCCTCGATGCGCGCGAGGTTCAGCCGCTGCCACTTGTGCAGCGCCTCCTCGGCGATCACCAGCAGGCTCAGGGTGTCGCCAAGCCGGTTGTCGTCGATGGCGTTTCGCAGCTTCCCGGCCCGCTGCTGCACGCCCAGGGTGTGATCGAACGACGCCAGGATGCGGCTCACGTGGTTGCGCAGCTGCTCGACCGCGACGTTGAGCGCCGGCCCCAGCGCGGCGACCGAATCCCAGTACGCATCCGGCAGCGACCCGTACTTCTCCAGCGACTCCACCATCCGCGAGACCGTCAGGCTGTTGCCCAGGACGTCGCCCGCGCGCTGCGCCCGCGCGACTTCGAGCACCGCGTCGACCTTGTCTTCCACCCGCCGGACGGCGTCTTCGACCTCGGCGACCGCGGACTTCAACGCGACCTGCACCGCGATCATCTGCGCGGACATCATCGCTTCGGCGCCCAGCATCGCCGGTTGCCACTGCAGCGCGGCCAAAAGGTCCCCGGCGTCGACGCCCGTCGCCAGCCGGAAGAAGCCCTCGCCGAGGGGAACCAGGTTGCCTTCCTTCAGGGCCTCCACGGTGTCGCGGTGCAGCTGCACGTACTTGCCGCCCTCGGCCAGCAGGGCGGCCACCCCGACGAACCCGCTGGCCAGCGAGGCGGTGTCGATCCCGGCGACCCGCATCCCCTGCCCGGCGATGGAACGCAGCCGCGTCAGGTAGGACTCGACGGCGGTGGGGTCGCCACCCAGCAGGAGGGCCTCGTCGTGCAGCGCGACCACGACCTCGTCGGCGTCGGTCGCGGCCGACACGTCGAACATGTCGGTCGTGCTCACGGCACCCCCTGATCCTTTGGCCAAGCAAAGCGGCCAACAGTTAACAGGAATTTGTCGGCTAGCAAATCGGGACGTTACACCCCTGTGTCGGGCCCACCGCTTCCCTTTGCCGTGTGTTTGGCAGGAATTCACCGACGCCGCGAGCTGGCCTGCAGCGACGGCGGCGAGCAAACCCTAGACCGCGCCGGATAGCCCGGCCTGCCAGCGTCAAACCACCCGTAACCTTCAGGTGTGCCCGAGCGTAAGACCCCCCGACTAACGGTCGAGGACTGGCTGCAGGCGGGCTACGCGCTGCTCGCCGAGCAGGGGGTGCGCGAGCTGAAGATCGAGCGCCTTTGCCAGCAGGCCGGCGTCACCCGCGGCAGCTTCTACTGGCACTTCGACGACATGGACAGCTACCGCGCCGCGCTGGTCGACTCGTGGAACACCTTCCTGGAAAAGGACCGGCAATCGCTGGCCGAACTCGACGCTCTGCCGCCCCGCGAACGCCTGTCGGCCATGATGGCGGCGCTGACCAGCCCGGGACACTGGACCCTGGAACGCGCGATGCGCGAATGGGCCCGCACCGACCCGGCCGCCGCCGCCAACGTCCGCGCCGCCGACCGGCGCCTGCTGCGCGCCGTGACGAAGGCGTACAGCGACTACGGCTTCAGCCCCGAGGACGCCAGGCTGCGCGCCCAGCTGACCTTCGCCGCCGGCATCGGGCTGCTGCACCTGGCCGAGTCGGCCCAGCAGGCGCAAAAGGCCACCCAGCGGGAACGATTTCTCGAGCTGATGCTCAAGGACTAGACCATCGCGATGGGGGAGATCTTGGCGCCAATCGCCAACGCCCCGGCCAACTCTCGGCTCACGTCGTAGTCGAACACCACATGCCCGGCCGCGATGTCCACGTCGCGCTTGAAGCGCTGCATCGGGTTCGACAGGAACTGCGCGCTGGCACCGGAGGCCTCCACGAGGTCGGCGATGATCGCCTTGCTCTCTTGCACCGTGTGGGCGGCCGCCAGCCGCGCCTCGGCCCGCACCGCCCGGCTCACCCGTTCGCCGCGGACCACCAGGTCCTCGATGCCGCCGGCGGTCTCGTCGACCAGCGCCCGCAACGCGCGCAGCCGCACCCGCGCGCTCGCCAGCCGGATCTGGGCGGCGGGCTGATCCTTCTGCGCCGCACCGCTGTACGCCAGGACGCGGCCGCCCAACCGCTCGGCGAACAGCTCGGTCACCCGCTCGGCGGCGCCGAGCACCGGCATCGACGCCACCAGCGCCAGCGCGGGCACCATCGGCCACCGATACGTCGGGGCGTCATGGGCCCGCGCGCCGGGCGCCGTCCCGGCATAGATGTCGGCCACCGCGACCAGTCGATGTTCCGGCACGAGCACGTCGGTGACGACGACGTCGTGCGAGCCGGTGCCGCGCATGCCCGCGGTGTGCCAGGTGTCGGCCACCTCGACCTGGTCGGCGGGCACCAGCACGAGCGCCGGGTCGATCCGGTCCGGCCGCTCGACGAGCGCCCCGACCATCACCCAGTCGGCGTCCATCGCGCCGGTAGCCCACGACCACCGGCCGGTCAGGCGCACCCCGCCGTCGGTCGGGGTGCCGCGCCCGGTGGGGGCGAGGGGAGCGGGCGCCAGCACCGGCCCCGCCGCGAACACCTCCTCCTGGGCCCGCATGTCGAACAGCGAGAGCATCCAGTTGTGCAGGGCATAGAAGCCCAGCGTCCACGCGCTGGACGCACACCCGTGCGCCATGCGCCGAATCGGTTGCAGCAGTTCGGGAAATGACGCCTGGATGCCGCCGAAACGGGCCGGCAGCAACAACCGGAACAGGTCGGTCCGCCGGAAGTCGGCGACCGTCGCCGCGGGCAGCCGGCGCAGCCGCTCGGCCTCCTGGGCGCGCTCGGCCAGCCGGGCGACGAAGTCGTCGGTGATGCCGTGCAACTGCCGGTCGTCGACCACGGACATGGCGCCGACCGTACCATACCTTTTTGTACGGTCACGACGCGCTTCCGCGGGGGTCGCTCCTTCCGCACCTCGCGCGCGTCGTACACCGTGCAGTAACGGAGCAACCGCTCTGTTACGATGACGGGTGTGCCGCGTCCCCGGGTTCACGACCAGGATCAGATCCTGGATGCCGTCGAACGGCTGGCCGTGCAGGCCGGGCCCGCCGCGGTCACGATCAGGGCCGTCAGCGACGCGACCGGCGTGTCCAACGGCGCGCTGTACCACACGTTCGGCTCGCGGGCGGGACTGGTCGGGCGGGCCTGGCTGCGGGCCGGGCACCGATTCCTTTGCGCGCAGGCCGAATTGATCGACGCCGCACCGCAGGGGGACGGCGTGGCCGTCGACGTGGCCGCGGCCGAGGCGCCGGCGGTATTCGCCGAAGACCATCCGGCGTCGTCGCGGCTGCTGCTGACGGTGCGCCGCGACGAACTGCTGGGCCCGGACACGCCGCCCGACCTCGCGGCGCAGCTGCGTGACCTGGACCGGCTGCTGGTGGAATCGATGATCCGGCTGGCCCGCCTGCTGTGGGACCGCAAGGACGCGGCGGCCGTCGACGTCGTCACGATGTGCATCGTCGACCTCCCGACGGCGATCCTCTTGCGCCGCAACCGGATCAACGACCCCCATGCGCGTGAACGATTGCGCGCCGCGGTCATCGCCGTGCTCGACGCCGGGGAGCCCCGGCGCAAAACCACAGAAAAGGACGGCACATGACACCGACACTCAGCTGGGACGACACGATCGCGGTGCTGCATCTCGGCGAGGACGAGAATCGGTTCTCCCCAGAGTTTCTCGACGCGGTCAACGGGCACCTCGACGACATCGAGAAGGCGGGCGCCCACGGGCTGGTCACCACCGCGGGCGGCAAGTTCTACACCAACGGACTGGATCTGGACTGGCTGGGCGCGCACGCCGAGCAGACGCAGGACTACGTCGCGCGGGTGCAGGCGCTGCTGGCCCGCGTCCTCACCTTCCCCATGCCCACCGCCGCCGCGATCACCGGGCACGCCTTCGGCGCCGGCGCCATGCTGGCCATGGCCCACGACGTCCGCGTGATGCGCACCGACCGGGGCTTCTTCTGCTTCCCCGAAGTCGACATCCGCATCCCGTTCACCGACGGCATGGCCGCGCTGATCCAGGCCAAGCTCACGCCGCGCGCCGCGGTGGCCTCGATGACGACCGGGCGGCGGTTCGGTGGGGAAGAGGCGGCGGAGCTCGGCATCGTCGACGCGACCGCCGCCGAGGGCGAGGTGACCGCGGCGGCGGCCGGCCTGCTGCGCCCGCTGGGCGCCAAGGACCCCGGCACGCTCGGCGCGATCAAGCAGACCATGTTCCGCGGTGCGGCGCGGGCGCTGACCGACGTCTGAGCACATGACATTTGCGTTAACGCTCAACCGATTTCGCGCACCGTCTTGAACCAAACGTTGCCGGCGGCCGTCTGCATTGTGTCGCAGTGCCTCAAAGATGTTTGGAGACTTGGTGATCGCAGCAGATTTGATTCGCCCGATTGGTGCCATGGAACGGCTCTTCTACCGCTACAGCGAACGCAATCCGACACACTTCTTGCTCGTCGCCGAGTTCGACCAAGTGCTCACCGCAAACAAGGTGAGATCCGCGCTGGCGTCCGTGCAGCGACGACATCCCTTGTTGTCAGCACACGTTGAGGACCAGCCCGGTACGCGGCTCGGCTTCTACCGCGCCGCCACCGTCGCACCGATCACGTTGACCGTCCGCCGCGCAGAGTCGTGGGAGGCCGCCGTGGCGGACGAGCTAGGCCGACCATTCGACCGCTCGCGCGCACCGTTGATACGCGCATCGCTGCTGCAGGGGCGGACCAGCAGCGCGCTGGCGCTGACGTTCGACCACAGTGTCGCCGATGGAATTTCCTCGGTGCTGGTGCTCAAGGATGTCATCGCCGCACTCAACGGCGCGGACTTGCCCAATCTGCCGGTGCCGCAGGCCCAGGAGGACCTCGTCGCCCGCACGCTCGGTGAGATCGCGCCGCTGGAGCTGCCCGAGGACCCGAGGATGCGCGAACCCAGCGCGATCCGGCCGTTCGACGGCGCCGTGACCAACGTGCACACGATGGCGATGCCGGAAGTGGATACCGCGCTACTGGCCCAGCGGTGCCGCGAGGAACGCACCACGGTGCACGCGGCGCTCGTGGTGGCGCTGTGCCGAGTGCGCGCCGCCGAGCGTGGCGAAAACTTTGTGCGGGTGCTCAACCCCATCAACTCCCGGGCGCTGATCGGCGTGGGGGGCGACTGCGGGCTCTACATCCAGTCGACCTGGACGGGATTGTCCCCGTGGGACGGAATGCCGTTCTGGGAGCAGGCGCGTGCGACGACCGCACACCTGGACGTCGCACGGTCCGCCCGGGGGATCCGCGCGGCCTCACAGGCCGTCGCGCAAGCGATCCCCGTCGACGCCGAAGTAGACCACGCCGAAGCACTGTTCAGCCGCCTCTGCCCATTCGAGATGATCGCCACGAACCTGGGCGTGCAGAACCTCGACGGCGCCGGCCCGCTGCGGCCCACGGCGGTGTGGGGTCCGATCGTCCAAAGCCAGACCGACGGCGAGTACGTCACCGGGATCACGACGTTCGAGGGCAGGCTGAGGATGGTGACCTGCGGCTACAACGTGCCGGCCACCTTCCTGAAGGGCGTCGCCGACGCACTCGCGGCGGCCGTGCAGGAACGCTGATTGTTACCATCGCGCGGTGACTGACCGCCCCGGCCGGCTGGGACCCGTTTCGCGCCGCGACCTGCTGAGATTCACGCCGGCGCTGCTCGGTGCCGGCGCGCTCATCAGCGCACCCCACGCCCACGCCGGCCTGGCCGGGGCGGCCGTCTTCCTCGACCCGGGGCACAACGCCGTCAACGACGCCTCGATCAACCAGCAGGTCCCCAACGGCCGGGGCGGGACCAAGGCCTGCCAGACCTCCGGCACGGCCACCGCCGACGGCTACCCCGAGCACGCCTTCACCTGGGCCGTCGTGACCCTGATCAGCGAGTCGCTCAACCAGATGGGCGTGCGCACCCAACTCTCCCGCGGCGACGACAGCTCCGTCGGCCCGTGCATCGACCAACGCGCGGCGGCCGCCAACGCGATGCGCCCGGACGCGATCGTGAGCATCCACGCCGACGGCGGACCGCCGTCCGGCAGCGGATTCCACGTGAACTACTCCAGCCCGCCGTTGAACGACGCCCAGGCCGGCCCGGCCGTGCAGCTGGCCACCACCATGCGGGATGCGCTGTCGCAGGCCGGTTTCCAGCCCGCCAACTACGTCGGGTCGGGCGGCCTCTACGGCCGGGACGACCTGGCGGGGCTGAACCTGGCCCAGTACCCGGCCGTCCTCGTCGAACTCGGCAACATGAAGAACGCCGAGGAGGCCGCGCGCATGCAGAGCCCCGATGGCCGGGCGAAGTACGCCGCCGCGGTCACCCAGGGCATCGTCGCCTTCCTGAACGCCAAAGGCGGGTAGGCCGCGTCACGAGTCGCCGTCACCCTGCCGCTTGTTGCACCGGCGACGTGAGCGGTCGCGCCTCGGCTTCATGTGCGCGGCTGGTATGCAGCCACACAAAATCGTGAATACCGGCCAGGTGCAGGAAGACCCGAGACGCCGGCGGCCATGCGCGTGTCACCCCGACCCCGGATATGAGCTCGGGCCGCTCGAGCCGGTAGGTACGGCCCCTCCAGGTCAACGTGCACGTCCCGGCTGCCATCAGGTTCTGGTACCAGTCCGTGTGCGGCCCGTAGCCCAGGGGCACCAGAAAACCGTCGCGGAAGGGGTACGCGCCCAGCGGCGTCTGGTATTCGCGTCCGCTGCGGCGCCCGACATGCGTCAACAGCCCCCACGGCGACCGCTCGGTCCCCGCGATCCCGCGGGTCAAGTTGTTGTAAGCCGTCAAGAACCGCTTGAACGGGCCGTGTCGGACCATGAGGTCCCGGTGCCGCCGAAGGACCCTGGGCAACAGCACCAGCCAGGCCAGGGCCAGGCCGGCGACGGTCAGCACGACGGCAGTGCTTCGGCCGCGGGTCCCCACTCCGATATTCATCAGCGCCTCCTTTGGCGCCAAGCACACCCCAGGCCTGCCGTCGCGCACGAGAGACGAAAGTCACTGCCGCGAAGGTCCGTCGGCATTGGGCCAGTACAGCCAGCCGAGCGGTCGCTCAGCCGGTGAAGCCGCGAACCGGCGACGCGCCGGCGGGGCTGGTGCCCGCGTCGAGGTGGCTGGAGGCGAAGGCGACGCCTTTGTCGATCATGGCGCCGTCGTCGGCGTAGGTGTTGTGGGCGGCG